>JALWEJ010000103.1 GCA_027014115.1 Desulfurellales bacterium | reverse complement strand
ACTAAAATACACAAAAGCAGACCTATTATCCTTTACCACCCTTATGCTGCACCCTGCATCCTCTGTCAAACCCTTTGAAAAATCTTTGGAATTTCTTAATTCAAACTCCTCTGTATGGGTTTTTTCAATATAGGCTTCAACAATATCAAATCTATTTTCTAATCTTTCAACAATATCTCCAGCAAACACTACACAACCCCCCACGGTTTAGGCAAAAATATTTTTGAATATAAATCAAGGGCAAACCTGTCTGTCATGCCCGAAATATAATCAACAACAACAATCTCATCATCGTCTGAAAAACGTTTTTCTATCTCGTTTGTATTTTCCATAAAATAGTCAAACAAATCACTTATTATTTTAATAGATTTTTTAGCCTCTTTTTGAACACTTTCAAAATAATAAACAGACTCAAAAAGAAAACTTCTCAAGGCATTGAGTGCACCCAAAGCCTCACTTTCCATAGATATAAACTCGTATCCATTCTCGATAGTTGAGTAGATAACACTTTTTACCATTGATGCAATGCGCTTTGAGTGGCTGCCTCCCAAAACATCGGATATCTCTTTCGGGATATCTGTTTCTTTTATAATACCAGCTCTTACGGCATCATCTATATCATGGTTTACATAGGCTATAATATCAGACACTCTCACCACCTGACCCTCAAGTGTTTCTGCAAGCCTGTTTTTGTCCTTCGGGATAATATCCCCCTTACCCTTTGAATGTTTTAGTATGCCGTCTCTAACCTGATTTGTCAAATTTAAACCGCTTCCGTTTTTTTCCAAAACATCCACAACCCTCAAACTTTGAATCCAGTGCTTAAACCCTTTTTTTGTTTTTTTGTTTAAAACATCTTCACCGGCATGTCCAAACGGCGTATGTCCCAAATCATGACCTAACGCTATGGCTTCCGTTAATGTTTCGTTTAATCTCAAAGCCTTTGATATGGTTCTTGCAATTTGTGAAACCTCAAGTGTATGGGTCATTCTTGTTCTGTAATGGTCACCTGATGGCGAAAAGAATACTTGGGTTTTATGCTTAAGTCTTCTAAAAGATTTGCAGTGTATAATCCTATCCCTATCACGCATAAACGGTGTTCTTATATCGTCTTCTGCTTCTTTTTTCTCTCTTTGTGCAAAAGAGGATAAAAATGCAAATTCGGATAGGGTACTTTTTTCTAATTCTTCAAGCTCTAATCTTATCGACATAAATCCAATTCTTTTAAAAATCTAAACCATGCAACCTCTTCAAGCTCATCTATAAAAATAAATTCGGCTTTTTTATTAATATAAAGTCTTTTGTTGGCAAGAAGAGAAAGTATAAGAGCATCCGGTATGGATATATAAAACGGTTTTATATTGTTGTCTGAGTCAACAACATTTATTACAGCCCTTGCCTCCTTGGCATTTTCTATTACCAATGACTCTATATAGAGATTGCTGCTGTTAAATAAATCTATTATAAATTCATAAATATTTCCCTCTCTTACATATGCATCTGTAAGCAGCAGGGCTGCCATTCTTGCTTTTTTGTAAGTAGTGGGAAATTTATACACATCACCCATTTCATCTTTGCAGTATACAAAACCCTCTTTTTCGTCTTCTATTTCAACATCCGTTATATACAGCTCCATCATACCAACTCACCTACCAAAGAGTGTTTTAGGGCCTTTGTAATTTTTACTTTTACAACATCCCCTCTTGCATTGATATTATCCTTAAAGTCAAAATTGACAACCGTATTCTGCCTGTTTCTTCCATACAACATATTGCCTTTTTTTGATTTTCCTTCAACAAGAACATCAAACACCTTCCCGATTTGCTCTTTGTTTTTTCTTTGAGTTATCTCTGCCTGCAAATCTTGAAGTTCATTCAACCTTCTCAACTTCACATCCTCATCTACCTGAGGCTCTATTTCTCTGGCTTTTGTTAGAGGTCTTTTTGAATATTTGAAGGAAAAAGATGTATCATATTCAACATTTTTAACAATCTCAAGTGTTTCTTGAAAATCCTCTTCTGTCTCTTGAGGAAAACCGACTATTATATCTGTAGTTATCGAGCCTTCGGCAATCTGTTCTTTATACAAATAAACCTTCTCCAAATACTCTTCTTTCGTATAACCTCTTCTCATTAGTTTAAGAATCTTGTTCGACCCCGACTGCAGAGGAAGGTGTATGTGTTCACAGACTGTCTTTAATTCCTTCATTGCATAAATAAGCTCTTTTGAGAAATCTTTCGGATGTGATGTTGTAAATCTAACCCTTTCAAGACCGCCTATTTTGTCAACTTCATACAGCAAATCAACAAAACCATAACCGAGTTTGTGTCCGTATGAGTTTACATTCTGACCAAGAAGCATTACCTCTTTTGTGCCGTTATCCACAAGCTGCTTAACCTCGTCAATAATAGACTCTTTTGTTCTGGATATCTCTCTGCCTCTTGTAAAAGGCACTATGCAGTATGTACAAAAATTATTACACCCATACATAATATCAACAAAGGCGTTCAAACCCTTTTTATGAGGAAAGATATAATCAGGATTATCCATTTTTTCATCAACAAATACGACACCATCTTCAATGTTTTTTACAATTCTGTAAAACTTATCTATGGAAGATGTACCCACAACAAAATCAGAAACGGTTTTTAATTTTTTATGGTTAAACTGCGCCACACATCCCATAGCGATAATTTTTGCTTTTTTGTTTATAGATTTTATTCTTCCGATTTCGGAGTATATTTTACTCTCTGCTTTTTCTCGAACAGCACACGAATTTACAACAACCACATCTGCATCTTGTATACTGGCTTCTTCAAATCCATATTCTTTAAAAATGCAGTAAACCTTTTCGGAGTCCCTTTCGTTCATCTGACAGCCGTATGTCTTTATATGAAACTTCATTTTATCTGATATTTTCTCACCCATCTGTTATGCTCTTTCAATGTTTTGCTGAATATGGTATCTTTGCCGTTTTTTGAAACAAAATAGAGATAATTTGTTGTTTTCGGATGATAAGCTGCATACAAGGAATCTCTTGAGGGATTGCAGATAGGTGTCTTTGGCAAAGATTTATATACATAAGTATTATATTCGTTATTCCTATTTTCTAAATCCTCTTTTTTAAGATTACCGTCAAAGCTTTCTATGCCGTATATAACGGTAGAGTCCATCTGAAGCGGCATACCTTTTTTCAGCCTGTTATAGATTACAGAAGCAATAAGCGGCATATCGCATTTCTTTGATGTCTCTTTTTCTATTATGGATGCAATAATTATCTTTTTGTAATCATCCTTTTCTATTATGTTTTTTCTTGCTATCTCTTTATATATACCCATAAATCTGTTGAACATAACCTTGATAATTCTTTCTATCTTCTCATGCTTTTCGAAATAGTAAGTATCGGGGTACAAAAAACCCTCAAGGCTTTCAGCATCAAAACCCACAAGTTTAGAAACAAATTCCCTATTACGGCTTAGGGTTAGAAATTTTTTATATTCATAGCCGGATTTTTTCAAGATTTTTGCAATATCGTTCAAAGAAGAACCCTCTGCAACAACAATCTTTACAGAGTATACGCTGATACTTACAAGTTCATTCAGTACATCTTTCGGTGTATAGTTTGTATAAAAAAAATGTGTTCCGGCTTTGATATTTCGTGCAGCACCTTTAACTTTAATGTAGTAATAAAACCAGTCCGAACGACTTATAATATTTGCTCTTTTTAGTTTTTTTATTATGCTGTATAGGTTTTCTCCCTTATCAATCTCTACATAAACACCATTGTTTTGGCTTGTTGACGGGGTGTTTATAAATTTATAGAATTGAAAAAATATCCAGCTTCCAACTATTATTGATAAAAACAGGGCTATGATATTAAAAATTACAATTTTTTTATACAGGTTCATTATATTAAAGAATCAAGATAGCCTTGCAAAATGAACGTGGCCGCTATCTTGTCTATCACATCCTTTTTCTTTTTTCTTCCTTTGACTTTTGCTTTATTCAAAATTCTATCCGAAAACTTTGTTGACAATCTTTCGTCCCACTCTACAATCTCAACATCCACAGCATTTTTAAGAATATCGATAAATTCTCTTGTGATATCAACACGTTCACCCATTGTTCCATTCATATTTATAGGTATGCCAACAACAATTTTACCAACACCGTGCTCTTTTACAGTCTTTTCAATTTCCACAATAGGGTCTAATTTCTGAACATCCAATACGAGAAGAGGCGTTGCTATTGTATTTGTATAGTCACTCAACGCTAAACCTATTTTTCTCTCACCATAGTCAATACCCAAAATTCTCACAAAAAAACACCTGCCTTGCAATTTATGCGCTTATAAATATAATAATTTTTAATGATAAAAGCAATAATTTCATCGTTCTGGTTTTTTCTTATAGCATATTCAGCCTACGCAATGCAGCCAACACTTGAATCATTCCATATAATAGGCGTATCCAAAGAAGTTGAAAATGTAATATTTACATTCAATAAAATAGATTCATACAGATTTATTATGTTAAGCAACGATTACTGGTATATTGCCGTGCCGCAAAAACGTATAACAATAGACACACCGATAAACAAAAAACTTTCTATAAACGATATACTCATTAGAGACATAAGAGATGAAACAAGGATTTATGTTAGAATGAACCCAAATTACACATACAAATACAGCACCATTCTATCAAAAAACGGTAAATACCTCATTATCAGGGCCAAAAAAGAATTAATAAAACAGCAGCTTCTTAAAAAGCCCAAGCCCGCATTAAAAACAAAACCCGTCATAAAACAAAAAACCACTACAACAAAACAACAAAACAATAAAACAATAAAACCCAAACAGTTTACAGCACCGCCTAAAGGACATAGATTAACAATAGTAATAGACCCTGGACACGGTGGAAAAGACCCCGGAGCAGTAGGTATATACAATAAAGAAAAAAATGTTGTTTTGGATATAGCACACAAAACAGCAAAATATCTTAAAAAATATGGATATAGGGTAATATTAACAAGAACAGGTGACACCTACCCCACACTATCCGACAGGTCTCGCTTATCAAACAATGTAAAAGCCGACCTGTTTATATCCATACATGCAAACTATGCCGTAAAAGATAGGAGGAACGCAAAAGGACTTGAGGTTTATTTTTTAAACATAACAAGTGATAAACGCGCAATTGCTCTTGCTGCAAGGGAAAATGGCGTCTCAACAAAAGAAATAGGTGATATAAATAAAATTGTTTTGTCACTAATCCAATCTGCAAAAATAGAAAAATCGAAAATTTTAGCTCTTGATGTATACAACAGCATGTTAAAAGAAGGTAGAAAAATTTATTCACACTATAAAGGCAGAGGTGTAAAGCAGGCTCCTTTTTACGTTCTTGTGGATACAAGATGCCCTTCCATATTGATAGAAACAGCCTTTATCAACAATCGCCAAGATGCAAGAAAGCTGAAAAGCGCAACATTTAGGCAGCATCTTGCTATAGGTATCGCCCGTGGCATTGAACAATATATTAACCTGCATTTAAAAAATAAGATTTCACATTAAAACTAAAATTTTTCCCAGACAGATAAACAAAATAATAATTTTGTCACTCTTGACAAAGACTGCTTTTACATCTATTATTACGTGGCAATTTAGAAAACAAGGAGGAAGGTTATGGCAGAAATTCAGCTTACAGAAAATAATTGGGAAGAAGAGGTTTTAAACTCAGATATTCCTGTGCTTGTAGATTTTTGGGCTCCATGGTGTGGACCTTGCAGAATGGTTGCACCCATTGTTTCGGAAATTGCAGATGAGTATGCAGGAAAACTGAAAGTCGGAAAACTAAATACTGATGAAGAGCCGAATATTGCCGTTAGATATGGCATAATGAGCATACCTACCCTTATGATATTCAAAAACGGGGAGGTTGCCGACCAGATAGTTGGTGCTGTTCCCAAGGAATATTTTGTTCAAAAGTTGGAACAGGTATTATAAAAGCCAAGAACAGATAAAAAACAAAAACCGATTTGCTAAAACAAACTGGCAAATCGGTTTTTTATTAGGGGGCAATTAAAATGCATGATGTTGTAATAATAGGCGGCGGCCCTGCGGGTTTAACAGCAGGTATTTATGCTGCAAGGGGTGGTTTGAAAACACTGTTATGTGAAGGAAAAATATTGGGTGGACAGATTGTTTTGTCATACGAGGTAGAAAACTATCCTGGTTTTCCGCAAGGTATAAGTGGAATGGAATTAATAGAAAATTTCACAAAACAGGTAGAAAAGTTTGGTGTAGAGATGAGTTATGAAGGTGTGGTAAAGATAGATGACGATAGAGAGTGTAAAAGTGTACACCTAACAAACGGCACCTGCATAAAAACAAAAACAATTATTATAGCATCGGGGGCAAGCTCAAACAAACTCGGATGCCCCGGCGAAAAGAAATTTACAGGAAAAGGCGTTTCATACTGTGCAACCTGTGACGGAGCGTTCTTTAGAAACAAAACAGTGGCTGTCATAGGTGGCGGAGACAGCGCTATAGAGGAAGCACTATACCTTACCAATCTTGCAAAAAAAGTTTATATCATACACAGAAGAAACCAGCTAAGAGCTATAAAAATACTTCAGGACAGGGCAGAAAAAAACAGCAAAATAGAGTTTATATTTAATCACATAGTAAAAGAGGTTCAAGGAGACAAACTAGTAAACGGTTTAATGCTTAAGAATACGCAGACGGGCGAGCTAACAAGGCTTCCTATTGATGGAGTTTTCGTCTACATCGGCGTTACACCCAATACAATGTTTGTAAAAGACTTAATTAAGCTTGATGAGGAAGGCTACATATTGACGGATGAAAAAATGGAAACGAATGTTGAGGGAATATTTGCAGCAGGAGACATTAGATCAACACCACTCAGACAGGTCATAACAGCAGCTTCAGATGGTGCAATTGCTGCATCAAGTGCGCAAAAATATATTGAATCTAAATTCTGATTTTATTATATGCAATACTGAATAACCAGATAACAACAAATGCAAGAACTATTGTAGCACCAGCGGGTGTATCCATGTAGTATGCAACGGATATACCCGCAGCTATGCTCAAAATAGAAGATAAAACCCCAAAAGCAACAATTCCCTTATAGCCCTTAGATAAATTCAAGCCCACAAGTGTAGGTAAAACCAAAAAAGCATTAACAAGTATTATGCCGATAAGCTTTATAGACAAAACAATAACAACAGACAAAACCACCCAAAAAAGATAATAAAGCCTATCAACCTTTATTCCCGATATATACGCAAGCTCTTCATTGTAACTCATTATTTGAAAGTGCGAAAAATAATATAATATAAATAAAAAACCGACAACAAAAACAGATATACTCAACACCATATCGTACCTTGTTACAGACAGAATATTGCCGAACAGTATACCGAGCATATTTGTTGAGTATCCGTCGCTCAAACTCAAAACAAATACTCCAAAAGCCATAGAAAATACAAAAATGACATCAATGGCGCTGTCTTCGCTCATTTTGCCTTTTTTATACATAAAAGCTATAAGAAGGGATGCCAAAACAGAAAAAGTAATAGGAAGAAGATATCCTGCAAACCCCAATAAAAAATTCAAAGCAATTCCGCCAAAAGCCGAATGCGCTATACCTACACCAGCAAATGTCATTTTTCTCACAACAACAAAATAAGATATTAAAGATAAAAGTATGGAGATACATACACCAACAACGAGTGCCCTAAAAAGAATATCCCAAATCATTTTTCAGCCTTATTTATAGCGCAGTTTTTACATCCATCCCCATGAACAACAATCTCCATATCCTCTCCGTAAACCTCTTTAAAGACAGTTGATATATTGACATCATCCGTCTTTGAATGACAGTGCAGCTTCACATTCAAACACATAATCTCATCAACATATTTTGTTACAGCACCTATATCATGACTTACCATAATTATTGTAATCATCTTTTCGGAGGCAAGACCCTTTAGAAGCTCATACATCTTTGTATTATAGACAACATCTATTGCCGTATTCGGCTCATCAAGAATTAAAATTTCGGGATTGTGTATCATACATCTTGCAAGAGATACCCTCTGCTGCTGTCCTCCGGACAGCTCTCTTATATAACTGTACATTTTATCTTTAACGCCAAACATATCAAGCCAATATTCGACAGATTCAAGTTCTTCTTTTGAGTAGCGCCTAAACAAACCAAAGGGTCTAACCTTTTCAATCAAAACAGCATCAACAACCCTTACAGGCATACTCCAATTAACAATGGCATGCTGCGGCAAATAGCCTATATAAAAACCTTTTTTTTTCATATAATCATCCAGTTCCATATTGTCTATATATACTAAACCGCTTGTCGGCTTAATTAACCCAAGAATAGTTTTTATCAGTGTAGTTTTACCCGCGCCATTTGGACCTAAAATACCTACAAATTCACCTTTTTTGATATTCATGGATATATCATCCAGTATAACTTTGTTGTCAATTTTTACAGTTAGGTTTTTAACGGTTATCATTATTAATCGCATTCTCTATTTTATTGAGATTATAGAGAATAAGCTTTGTATAGCTATTTAATTTTTTGGGGCTGCCGAGGGAATTGAGCATAACGGAAACATACCCGAGTTTTTGTGAAATCATATCTGCAACTTGAATACTGTTTATGTAAACAACAACACCGTGTTTGCACTTGCATTTTTTAACAGCATTTGAAATATCTCTTATTTTTGGCTCTTTATTACCCTTTTTAATAAGAACGTAACATGTTCTTATGCCTATTGATTTTAAAAAATATTCAAAAGCAGGTTTAATATCCAAGAAACAGCAGTCGTTTATGCCCTTAAATGCCTTTATATATCTGATTTTTATATGTTTTACATCTTTTGATAGGTTTTTTGCATTTTTTTGAAAATATTCACAGTGATTCCTATCCAAACCACAAAGACCATCTGCAATTTTAAATACAAACAGATCAGCCATAAAATCCAAATCGAGCCAGATATGAGGGTTTGCTGTTTCTTTGCCGCCTACCATCCTAAAATCCATAGGATGTTTATAATAGTCAGACATCATCAATACATTTTTTTTATTCAAGATGTTTTCAAATCTATTTATCCAAAATTCAAAACCATAGCCCACACCAACATACATATCACACGATAGAAGTTTGGATAAGCTTCTTGGTTTTGGAGAAAATATGTGTGGATTTGCACCGCTTGGAATAAGATAATCTGCATCCACATATTCACCACCCACCTGTTTAACAATGGATGATATAATAAAAGTTGTTGTAACAACCCTGATTTTTGCAAAAGAATTCAAACTGAACACAAAAATCAAAACAAAAGACAAAATCAAGCTCTTCATGCAATAACCCTCATTTTGTCTACAAATTCAACTACAAGTTTTCTGTTTGAAACACAGAAGAATTTACCGCCTTTATCGCTTGAGATATCCGCAACAAAATCTTCATCTTTTATCCAACAATAGATGCCACCACTAGATTCTTCCAAAATTACCTTTGCTGCAGCATAATCTATAATCCTGGAGGGTACAACATTCAAGAACGCATCAAACGCTCCCAACGATAAATAACATATATCCAAAGCCACCGACCCAAGCTGTCTAACCTTGTTAAAGTTTTGATATAAAGAAACAATCAAATCCGGGCTGCTGCTTTTTTTTAGCCCTTCCACTGCAATTATATTTAGCTTACTTGATACAGTCTCTATTTTTTTTCCATTAAAATAAGAACCCTCGCTTTTGACTGCGCTAAATTCATCGGAATTGGAAAAATTTCTAACATATCCAACCGTCAAATCATTACTTGATAAACCTTCAGCCAAAGCCAAAGAACATGAAAAATAGGGTATACCTCTTTTGGCATTTAAGCTGCCGTCAATGGGATCTGCTATAATTACAGGAAATTTTGCGCCAAAATCAATCCATCCTTTCTCTTCACTTAAAAGAGAACATTTCATATCGGAGTTTTTAATTTTTTCAATTATTATATCCTCTGCAACCCTATCAACATAGACCGTCATATCACCAAAAGCACCCTTGGATATCTCTTCTTTTGCTTTACTTGTCCCGAATATATTTTTAAGAGCAAAATCTATGGAATTTGCTATATCTCTAAAAAGTTCAAGATATTGTTTTCTCATCGATTTTCTTGATAAAACGATAAACCCTCTCAATCACATAAGAAGGGGTAGATGCACCTGCTGTAATGCCAACTTTTTCAACACCCTCAAACCAATTTATCTCTATCTCTTTTTCTGTTTCTATATGGTATGCCTTTTTGGAATAGTTTTTACATATTTCATAGAGTTTTCTTGTATTTGCCGAGTTCTTTCCTCCGATAACTATCATTATATCGGACTCTTTCGCCAGTTGTTTTGCCGATTTTTGTCTTTTTTCGGTTGCATCGCAAATTGTGTTGTAAATCTTCATCTGCTTTGCATTTTTTGAAAGTTCTGCAACAACCTCTGCAAACCTCTCAACGGACTGCGTCGTTTGAGATATAACGCCAATCTTTTCAGATTTTATAAGTTCAGCCTCTTTCGGCGTATTGACAATGTGAGCATTGTAATCGGCATAGCCAAGATGAGCCTTAACCTCAGGATGATTCTTATCTCCGAATATAACAACCGTATATCCATCGTTGTGCATCTCTTTTACATAGTCTTGAGCCTCTTTCACGAAAGGACATGTGGCATCAATATATTCAATTTTTTTTCTCTTAATTTTATCGTAGATTTCAGGCGGAACACCGTGTGAACGTATCAAGACAGGGGCATCGGCTTTATCCAAATTGTCTATCACAACAAGCCCTTTTTTTTCGTAATCTTCAACAACCTGAGGATTGTGTATTATAGGACCAAGAGAACATATTTTATGAAATCTTCCTATGGCATCATCAGCCATCTTAATGGCTCTCATAACACCGTAACAAAAACCTGCATTTTCAGCTATTTTTATCTGCATCTAAGCCCTCGATCAATTTTTTTATTCTTTGATAAACATCCTCAATATTCAAATATGTTGTATCTATTTCAAATGCACCTTTCGGTTTCACAAGGGGTGCTATCTTTCTGTTCTTATCCTGCTCATCTCTTGCTTTAATCTCTCTTTCTATTAAATCAATATTCCTTTTCTCTTCTTTTGCCCTTCTTTTTGCTCTTTCATATAAATCTGCAACAAGAAAAATTTTTAGGTCGGCATCAGGGAAAATAACGCTACCGCAGTCCCTCCCGTCTATAACATATCTTCCATTTGCGGCAATCTGCCTTGCAGTCTTATTAACAAATTCTCTTACAAAATCCATCTTTGCAGCATCGGATGCAAATTTTGCACACTCTTCAGTCCTGATAAATGTTTCTATATTGACACCATTATAAAAAAGCTCAACACCCTTTTTTCTTTCTATGTCAAAATGAATTTTTTTAATGCCGTCTTTTGTCGGACTGCCTTTTGTTATATATCCCAAAGCTCTGTATACAGCACCTGTGTCTATATGCAGAAAACCGTCTCTTTCTTGAAGAAGTTTTGCTATTGTGCTTTTTCCGCTGCCTGCCGGTCCGTCTATTGTAACAACAATTCTATCTTTCATCCAAAGACTCTTTATAGATTCTTGCCTGCTTTAGATATTTAATAAGCTCTTCGGTATTGTTGTTTTCTATTAACAGCTTGATTTTTTCAACACTGCCTTCGAATTCCTTTATCGATTCAAGCAATTTATCTTTGTTTAACAAGAAAATATCACTCCACATCTTTTCACTTGAGGCCGCAATACGTGTAAAATCTCTAAATCCTCCACCAATAAACTTAAACTTTTCATCGTCTTTTTCTTCGATTAAAGCAACCAAAGCATAGGCGATTAAATGAGGCAGATGACTTATATATGCAAATACCTTGTCATGCTCTTTTGCATCCATAAATTCTATACGCATACCCAAAGCCTTAATAAAATTCTCAATCTTACTAACAGTAAATTTATTGATACCATCATAAGGTGTAACTATGCAGTATGCTCCTTCAAATAAACCCTCTTTTGCCGATAAAACACCAAATTTTTCTATTCCGGCTATAGGATGAATCGGTACAAAATGTACCCTGTCGTTTAAAAACGGCTTTATTTTGTCAACTACTGCACCTTTTACACTGCCTACATCAATGACAATAGCACCGTCTTTTAGTTTCGGTATAACATCCTTAAGCACATCAACAATAGAACCAACAGGTGTTGCAACAACAACAAAATCGCAAACACCAATATCTTTAATGGACGAATAACCGTCAATTGTTCCGTTTTTTGTGGCAAGTTCAAGGCTTTTTTGATTCTCATCAAAACCAAAGACCATCTGTGCAAGATTGTTGCGTTTTATCTCCAAAGCAATGGATGCTCCGATTAACCCTACACCGACTATGCCGACATTATTAAACATTTGCCAAAACTTCCTTCAGCCTGTCTATAAAAACTTTATTTTCTTCCATTGTTCCTACTGTAACCCTCAATGATGTTGTATATCCGTATCCCGCCATTGACCTTACTATAACACCTTTTTTGAGAAGCTTTTCATAAACCGTATTGGCATCCTTTTTAACATCAAACAGTATAAAGTTAGCGTATGTGTTTATATAGTCTATATCCAACTTTTCAAACTCTGCATATAGAAATTTCTTGCCCTTAAGGTTTGACTCAACACTTTTTTTAATATGTTCATCATCGTCAAGAGCAGCCAGTGCAGCCTCTTGAGCCAATATATTAACATTAAACGGTGGTCTTGTTCTGTTTAGATAGTCTATAATTTCTCTTTTTGCTATGCCGTAACCTATCCTCAAACCCGCAAGTCCGTAGGCTTTTGAAAATGTCCTCAACACAATAACATTGCCGAGTTTGTATAAATCCAAAAGTTCATCATAATCATCTTCTGCAATTGCATATTCATAATAAGCCTCATCAATAACAACAATACAGTTATTATCTGCAGCATGCACAACCCTTTCTATATCACTTCTTGAAATCATTGTTCCTGTCGGGTTGTTCGGTGTATTTAAAAAAATGATCTTTGTATTATCGGTTATATTCTCAATCAACAAATCTATATCATACCCAAATCCTTTTAAGGGCAGTTCCCTTAGTTTTTTATTAAACCCCATTCCAATCAGTTTGTATTCTATAAAGGTGGGGTAGCAGTACAATATCTCATCTTCTTTGTTTGTAGCAAATGTTTTATATATTAAATCAAGCAGTTCATCAGAGCCGTTTCCGAATATTATATTTTCATCTTCCACAAATAGTTTTTCTGCCATTTTTTTCTTAAGATAATATGCATTGCCGTCAGGATATAAAAAAACCTTATCGGCATTTTTGATTATTACTTCAACTGCTTTTTTTGATGCTCCAAGAGGGTTTTCATTTGATGCAAGTTTTATAATTTCACCATCTATACAAAGCTCCCTTTTGAGTTCTTCAGTAGGCTTTCCACCTTCATACGGCTTCAGCTTCTTAATATAATCTGCAACTATCATTATATCCTCCTCATATATTTGTATGTATTTTTCTAAAGAATTGTGATTCCGGATTTTCCTTCTTTTTTTGTCTTATATAGAGCTTTATCCACCCTATCCAGCATACTCTCTAAGTTGTCATCTTTGTTCATTGATGTAGCGCCAATAGACACAGAGCATTTAAACTCAACAGCACCTTTTTTGTATTTAATACCATTTAGAGCATTTTGGATTTTTTGGGCAACATTTTTGGCATCTTCAAGTTTTGTTTCCGGCAATATAACAATAAACTCATCCCCCCCGTACCTAATGCAAATATCACTCTTTCTTGTAATTGTTTGCAAAAGAAGTGCAAAATCCTTCAAAACTATGTCGCCGGATGAGTGTCCATACATATCGTTAACTTCCTTAAAGTCGTCCAAATCTGCCATTATTATACTGCACTCTTTATTATATCTGCTGTAGTTATAAAGACATTCATTTAATTTGCCTTCCATATATTTTCTCAAATAAAGACCTGTAAGATGGTCTCTTAAAGACATCTCTTTTATGGTCTCTATGGCTTTTTTTTGTTTATCCAAAACCTTCCTTGCACTTTCAAGCTCTGAGCGCAATGACATATTAATATATTTGACTTTTTCTATCTCATTAACTATATCCTTATCTAAATCCAATAAACTTATATTCTTGAGAATGCTTCTGTGTTCGTTTTCAGTTTTTTCCAAAGAGTGCTCAACATCTATTGTAATATCTTTGATGTTTGTTGCTATATCTATAACCTTTTTTCTCATATCTTCAACATCTTTTATGTTTAAATTCACATCACCGTATAAAAAACCATGTAAAGAACTTTGATTCATACCATATTCTAAAGCAACTTCCGTAAAAACTTTGTAATAATTAAACGGAGTAAACACAAGCTCTTTTTTTGCCATTCTGTATAAGCTCTCTTTTATTATGGATATGAGTTTATCTTTTTTCTCAGACATCTATAAACCTCAAACTATTAGCCGTAACAACCCTTCTTCTTTCTCCGTTATCTGTTTTAACAATCAAAAAACCCTGACCATCTATACCTTCTGCCAAACCCTCAAATTCTCCATCAGAACTTATAATCCTAACCCTTTTACCCATAGTTATATCATATTTTTTCCACAATTCAAACACTCTATCTTCTTTGCCATCTTCAATCAACAGTATCATGTTCTCTATGTAATATAAAATGTTTGAAAGGAGCATAGCCCTGTCAACTTTTTCTTTTGTTTCAATCATGACACTTGTGGCATAATCGGATAACTCATCGGGTACATTTTCCATATTGACATTTATACCAAATCCAATAATAGCCGATTTCAGCATGCCGGATTCGCTTTTTGTTTCAAGTAATACCCCTGCAATTTTTTTGTCGTTAACCATAACATCGTTCGGCCACTTAATCGATGCATTATCTATGCCAACATCACTTAAGGCTTCAACAATTGCAACAGAGGCTGCAAACATTATTGCAATTGATTTTGTTGTACTCATACCTTGAGGTTTATATACTATTGATGCATATATATTGAGCCCCTGAGGAGACAACCATTTCCTTTTTTGACGTCCTCTTCCATTTGTCTGTTCTTCTGATACAACAAGCAATCCATGAGGACAGCCTTTTTCTATAAGATACTGAGCTTCATCCATTGTCGATGAAGTCAACCTAAAATATTCAACTGTTTTTCCAATAAATTTCGTATTTAATCTTCTGTTAATTTCATATGGTATAAGTATGTCTTTACCCTCTTCAGTCAACTTGTAGCCGACACTCCTTTTAGCTTCAATATTGTAACCCAATTTTTGAAGTCCTTTTATTCTGCTCCAAACGGCAATCCTGCTTATATCTAGTTGTTTACACATATTGTCACTTGTTACATACTTGCCCAAATTCTTATACAGCTCATCAAGTATTACATTATTCATATCAATTCTTCCTCAGTGCTTTATTTAACAGCTTTATAGCACAAAATTTCCCACACATAGTACAGACATCTTCCTCCTCGGGCATTGAAGAATCTCTTTGTGATTGAACATACTCAGGGTCTATTGACAATTCTATCATCTTAGACCAATCCAAAGATTTTCTTGCCCTACTCATATTTAAATCCCACTCAAAAGCCCCCGGTATTTCTTTGGCAATATCGGCAGCATGGGCTGCAATACGCGTCACTATAACGCCTTCTCTGACATCCTCAGGTGTAGGAAGTCTCACATGTTCAGCTTTTGTAACATAACACAAAAAGTCAGCACCATTTGCAGCCATTAATGCCCCACCAATGGCACTTGTTATATGGTCATAACCAGGTGCAATATCTGTTACAATAGGTCCTAACACATAAAACGGAGCATTACCGCATAAACTCTTTTCAATCTCAGCATTTGTAATAACTTGATGTATAGGAACATGCCCAGGTCCTTCTATCATAGACTGAACACCGTAATCCAAAGCTTTTTTATGCAGTTCACCAAGCAAAATCAATTCATGTATTTGTGCCCTATCTGTAGCATCAGCAATAGCACCAGGTCTAAATCCGTCACCGAGAGACAAGGTAACATCATATTTTTTTGCTATCTCTAAAACCCTGTCAAAATCTTCAAATAAAGGGTTCTGTTTTTCATTGTAAAGCATCCAAACAGACAAAAAAGAACCGCCCCTCGATACAACATCTTCTACTCTTCCCTGCTGCATTAATCTTTCGAGGCTTTCAAGCGTAACACCGCAGTGAAGCGTCATATAATCTATTCCGTCTTCTGCCTGTTTCTCTATAATACTAAAAATATCATCTTTGGTCATATACGCAATACTACCCTTTTTTTTGGCAGTTTCCACAGCAATTTGATAAATGGGCACATTACCCACAACGATAGGAGATACATCCAATATTTTTCTTCTTATATAATCCAAATCTCCACCGGTTGATAAGTCCATAACAGAATCTGCCTTTGCAAATACGGCAGCTTCAAGTTTTTTTAATTCATTATCAAGCTCTGCTATATCGGTTGATGTTCCTATGTTGGCATTGACTTTTGTTTTTAATCCTTTTCCTACACCTATAGGCTTAATGTTGTGATTTATATTCTTAGGAATAACTATGTTACCTTGAACAAGCCCCTCCATTATAAATTCTTCACTTCTTTGTTCAGTTTTGGCAACATATTTAATCTCTTCCGTAGCTATACCTTTTTTTGCTGATTCTATTTGTGTCATACTTCAAACTCCCAATACTAAATAAATTAACAATACCGATTTGCAATATACACAACTTTTTATGGTTTATCAAATAAATTATTATGTATAACAATAAATATTAAGAAAAACTAAAAAGATAAATGGTGCCGAGGGCGGGACTCGAACCCGCACGGGAGTCATCCCACCACCCCCTCAAGATGGCGTGTCTACCTATTCCACCACCTCGGCAAAAGATAGAAATGCAGGCTATTGAATAACCTATTTTTCAATCGTTGTCAAGAACTTAATGGCCACTTAAGCATTTTCTTCCAATACCCTTAACACTTCTGGGAGAAGCTGTTTTTTTCTTGATAGTACACCGGGTAGGTAAAATTTGTTGTTATTAATTTTTGAAAATCCAAGTCTGTTTTCAAACTTTTTAGTGCTTATACTCAAAAGTATACTATTCCTGCTCAATATATCCGTAACTAATAGCATTAACCAATCCAAGCCCTTTAAAACCCTTTTTGACTCCATTTCTTTCAAAAGTTCACTTTCAATCTTATCAATCTCTCTCAGGTTAACAACTTCTGCTTGTCCAATTCCGAAATAAACACTGGATTCATTATAAACTTTAAAATCGGATTCTATAATATCAACAATCTTTCTATCTAGTAAACTTTCAGTAACATCAAATATATCCTCACCCAACTCTTCAATATCCAATTTGGATATTGAAGAAAGCTCTTCTGCAGCATCAATATCCTCTTTTGTTGTCGTCGGCGATTTTAAGACAACTGTATCCGACAATATGCCTGATAAAAGTGTAGACGCAATACTTTCCGGAATGGCTGTATCATTAAATTTAAACAATTGATAAACAAGCGTACAACTGCTGCCGGCCGGTTTTGCATATATATAAATAGGCAAATCAGTTTTAATATTACCAAGTCTATGATGATCTATAATTTCAACAACTTCAGCCTCTTCGATACCTTCAACGGCTTGTGAAAACTCATTATGATCAACAAGAATAACCTTCTTCTTATTCCTACTCAAAAAATCGGAACGAGTCAATATACCTTTTAGTTTTCCATCTTCAGCAACAACAGGAACACCCCTGTGATAATCGCTGCTTAGCATACTTTTCACATCTTCAACATAGTCATCCTCTTTCGCTGTTTGTGATTCTCCCATTATAAGCTTTGAAGGGACAGACAACGCAAGCAGTCTTAATGTTTCAGCCGTATCCTTCGTCGATACATACACCCATCCGTCAAAATCATCAAACGACAGATGACTTGCATCTTTTAAACCGGTTAGAACTATAGCAGATACTCCCTGCTGTTTTGCATAATCTATAAGGTCAACTCTATCTCCTACAACAAGCACAACATCTTTCGGATTGAACTCGCCCAATTTATCTTTAAAAGTATCAAAAGGCATAGCGCCAACAAGAAAATAAGACATAAACTCCTCATTTTCGGAGCTCTTTATGAAATATCCCGGTATAACTTTTGGGAAATTTTCAGGCTTGACCAAATATTTTGGTTTAATATTGCCCTCAAGCTGAGAAAAAAAGCTTGCAATTTCAGGAACACTTACAACACCCAAAAAAACATTGTCTTTATTAACAATAGGCACAAGCCTTATTTTCATATCATTAATGCTTTTCAAAACAAGCCAAAGAGGATCATTTTCTCTAACATAAAAAACATCTTTTGTCATGATATCTTTTACTTTTAAGAAAATATCAGAAACAAATTCAGGCGTCTCTATTTGAAATCTATCAAAAATATATCTTGTTTGCTTATTTAGGGAACCGCATCTTGCAGGTACATATTTTCTGCTTTTATCCAATTCGTTTTTTAGATATGCATAAGAAAATGCAGAACATATGGCATCAGCATCAGGATTTTTATGACCTATTATTAAAACTTCATCCATAACTAAGTAAATTGAAAAACAACAAGAAAGAGAAACTTGGTAGCGGCGCAGGGACTTGAACCCCGGACACTGCGGATATGAGCCGCATGCTCTAACCAACTGAGCTACGCCGCCTCAAAAAAGGACAACATCATATCCACCAAAGCGGTCTAACTATATAAACCCCCTGGCAATACCTACTCTCCCACGGGCTCTCCCGCAGTACCATCGGCGTATACAAGCTTAACTGCCGTGTTCGGAATGGGAACGGGTGTCTCCTCGTATACTATCCTCACCAGGGGGAAATTATAAGCACCTAACCATTAAAGAACAGAAGATAAGCCTAAGCCTCACGGTCTATTAGTACGAGTCAGCTCCATGCATTACTGCACTTCCACCTCTC
>JALWEJ010000102.1 GCA_027014115.1 Desulfurellales bacterium | reverse complement strand
CAAATATACCCTCTTTTAGTTCTATAAGTGGGGTACTGCCGATTGAGCCTGTTATATTCATATCAAATCACCCAAACTTTCTTTGTTTACGCTTATATGCCTTACATTGTCGTAAGCGTGAGGTGTATCTATACAGTAATGCGCACCTATACTGCCTTTTCTTTCAAGTGCACTGTATGCTATTAGAACAGATAAAAGAGCAATATTTCTTAATTCAACACCCTCTATACAGCAGTAGTTTTTGTTGTATTTTGTAAATATACCGTTTGCACACTCCAGTGTATCTTTCATTTCACTAATTGTTCTGACAACACCAAGAGAGTTCCACAACCTTTCTTTTATCTCTTCTATTTTTGACTTCATGGTTTCTTTATTTGTACATTCTATGCAGTCTTTTTTGATTTGAATATCCCGTTTTTCTCCTTTTTGGGATGTTGTGTACACAAGTGCAGCATCAGCAGCTCTTTTGCCAAATACCAGACCCTCAAGTATGGAATTACTGGCAAGTCTGTTTGCACCGTGAACACCTGTGCATGCTGCTTCACCTGCTGCAAAAAGACCTTTGATATTGGTTTGTCCGTAAATATCTGTTTTTATTCCACCCATTGTATAGTGTGCTGCGGGAGCAACCGGTATCGCCTCTTTTGATATATCCAGGTCATATTTCAGGCATTCATTGTAAATTGTGGGAAACCTTGTTTTTACAAATTCTTCTCCCATCGGTCTTGCATCGAGATACACTTTATCAATCGAGCGTTTTTTCATCTCAAAAACAATGGAGCGTGCAACAACATCTCTTGGTGCAAGTTCCTTTAATCTATGGTAATTTTTCATGAACTGCTCACCCTTATCATTAATTAGTATGGCACCTTCACCCCGCATAGATTCACTCAATAAAAACTGAGGTGCATTATATTTTTTTAGGGCAGTTGGATGAAATTGAACAAACTCCATATCTTCAACAATAGCATTAGCTAAAAATGCACTTGCTACACCATCACCCGTTGTAACAGAAGGGTTTGTTGTATTTTTATAGATACCGGCATAACCGCCTGTTGACAGAATAACGGCATCTGTAAATATCTCTTCATATTGATTTGTTTCTTGGTTTAAAAATTCAACACTATAAACAGCATTATTGTTTGTGTTTATGTTAACAAGCACTCTGTTTTCAAAAATTGTCGCTTTTCCAAACCCTTTTATTGTTTCTATAAGACTTCTCTCAACCTCATGCCCTGTTGCGTCACCGAGTGCATGCAAAATTCTGTTTGTTGAATGTGCTGCTTCTTTTGTAAAATCCAGTTCGCCTTTTTCGTTTTTGTCAAACTTGGCACCCCAGTTTATAAGATCCTTAATGCGCTCTGGACCTTCTTTTACCAGAACCTCTACAGCGTCTGTTCTGCACAGGCCTGCTCCGGCATTCAGTGTGTCCTTAATGTGGCTTTCAAAGTTATCATCTTTTTTCAATACAACAGCCACGCCACCTTGTGCTTTATCTGTGTTGCACATATCTATAGATTCTTTAGTAAAAAGGTATGCTTCCCTATTTTGAGAAAGGATTTCTATAGCAGCTCTCAATCCGGCAACACCGCTGCCCACTACAACTATGGGATTCATGATAGGATGCCTCCAAGTTTATGTATATGAGTAGAATTAGACGGCGGAACTATATTCGTTTTATGCCCGCAGCCTGTGAGCAAAATACTAAACATAGCTACCGCAACAAAAAAAACTATTTTTTTCATAGCTCATAATCTATTATAATTGTTTTTTAAAATCAATATTTAAAATATTGATTTGTGCAAAAAACTCAAGAAATATAGAAGATAAGACCCCCCCACATTTTGTGTAAACCCCAGACTGTGATGCAATGACAATGTTATTGTCATCATCAAATGTAAAATCCATCTAAGTATCACAGAGAAGTAAAATATTTAATTCTAATGGAGGGGT
>JALWEJ010000101.1 GCA_027014115.1 Desulfurellales bacterium | reverse complement strand
TTAAAGCGAAATTGTTTATGCCTGAAACAAGATTCTGTGGAAACATCAAAAACGACTCTTTCAAAAGGACAAGACCAATAATACCAGAAATGCCCAAAGAAAAACCTATAGGAACTTCTAAAACAATTAAAAATATAAAGATAATGAACATAATTAAAGCAACTACGCTTGGATTCACTACTCTCCCCTTCCAAAAAAGGTAGAAGCCATATTAATAAAAGCATAGAAACTTATCAGTACACCAGAAACAGGAACTGCACTGTATAGCCATGCCATACTGATACCTGCAGCCGGAGATACAGCAAAACTAAACATTTTTGTATACCTATAACCCGGAAAAATCATAAAATAGGCGTAACCGAGTATCATCAATTGGGTAAATAGATATAAGCTCTTTTTAACACTATCTGGTACACGCGAGCTAATCAATGAGAATGCTATATGGGCATTTTCACCAACCAGATATGCAGTTCCAAGCAGAGTGAACCAAACAAAAACAAAACCTGCAACCTCACCGGGCCAAGAAAGTGCACTGTTCAATACATATCTAAAAAACACTTCTATCCCCAAAAGGGACAGAAGTGCAAAACCTTGAATTGCAAGCACGAACTTGATAATAATGTTTAAAACTTTTTCAAAAGAAAGTAGGTATTTCACCTTATTTCATCGCCTCATTCCTTGCCTTTAATACCGCATCCATTACATTCTTTCCGATTTTCGGTTCAAACTCCTTATAAACAGGCTTTACTGCCTCCATGAACGGTTTCATATCGGGCACCCTATTTACTTTCATACCCTTCTCTTGCAGCTTCTTTAGAAGTTCATTAATTATGCTCTCTATTTTTGTCCTCTCGTATTTTGCCGCTTCAATAGCAGCTCTCTGGAAAATAGTTCTATCTTTTGGAGATAATCTATTCCATAGAGATCCAGAAACCATGATTATCAAAGGTGAATAGGTATGGTTTGTCAGTGACAGATATTTTGTTACCTCATAAAACTTGTTAGCCCAAATGACAGGAACAGGAATCTCCAATCCATCCACTACATGCTGCTGAACAGCTGTAAATGCCGAGCCCCAAGGTAGTGGAACTGCATTTGCACCCAATGCCCTGAAAAGGGCTATGTATATCGGGGTTCTCATAACTCTAAACTTGATTCCTTTGAGATCAGATGGTTTATATATGGGGCGAACATTGTTAATCATCTCCCTGAAACCACCCTCTGCAAAGGCAAGACCCTTGATGTTTATCTGTTTTAGTTTACCCAAAAGCATCTTTCCGGCTTCCCCATCCAAAACCTTGTGGGCCACCCTGTAATTTGGAAATATAAACGGCATATCTAAAATCATAAATGCATTTACAAAAGAACCTACGGGAGCGTTGGTTATAACGCCCAAATCCATCGTGCCCACCATCAAGTTTTTTATCATATCCCTTTCATTGCCAAGCTCTCCGCTTGGATAGATGTTAACCTTGTAGCGTCCTTTTGAATACTTCTCAATTAGAGTCGCAAACTTTTTAGATGCAATATAGTAAGGATCATCCTTGTTTGCTGCCGTTACAAAGCCCAACTTTAAGGTTACAGACGCCCTAACATCAGATACTGCTAAAACTAATACCCCCAACGATAAAACTACACCCAATAACAACATCCTTAACTTCCCACTTAACCACATACCCACCTCCTGTTTTAGGAATTATTTAATTAAACTTACTTCCTATAATAATTAAATTGTTACTATAACAAAAAAAGTCAAGCTTCTGTATGTTCAAAAGAGACATCCCCGCAATCTTATGTTTCCCTATTATATCAATCTCACCTTTTTTTATTTTTTGGAATCATTAAACAAACTGCGGCGAGTATTGCATCGGATCTCCTTACTCTATAGCCGCTGAAATAGCTTCTCTCACTGCTATGTTCTCTTTTTTAGCTCCTGCTTTTATTTCCTAATTTTA
>JALWEJ010000100.1 GCA_027014115.1 Desulfurellales bacterium | reverse complement strand
TTTCAAAGACAGACTTAGTGGATATATCAGGTGAGATTGTGTATAATACTTTCATAGAAAAGGATGCTTACACAAAATCGGGGACGGTCTCACGGTCTCTTAAATGCTCTATTAATCAGCTCCTCTTCAAGTTCTTTTCTCGTGCTACCACTTTTATCCTGAAGCGAACTTTTCAAAATGGACTTTAGTTTTTCTTTTCTGCATTGTTTGTGTTTGTTTTCATATAACATTTTATCAGCCTTTACAAACAAGCTATCGTATGTTTTAAAGTTTACATCTTCTATAGCATATCCGTATGAAAAACTTATATACGCCCTGTTTTCATTATTGTCTTTTTTAAGATTTTCATCTATTCTTTCAAGAATAGCCATTATCCCTTCATCGCTTGTTTTAGGAGCAATAATAACAAATTCATCTCCGCCTATGCGTGCAACAATATCATTTTGCCTTGTGCTTAGTTTAAGTACATGCGCAAATCGTTTCAAGACATTATCGCCCTCATTGTGACCGAGAATATCGTTTATTATCTTTAGACCATCCAAATCAATAACAATCAATCCAAATGGTGCATTCCTTTTATTAAACATTCGAGCCATCTCTTCATTAAAAAATCTTCTGTTGTACAAATCTGTCAAAGGATCATGGATGCTTACATATTCAAGCTGTTTTTCTCTTTTAATTGTATTTGTTATATCAAGACACGATACCAATATATGGGCTTCATTATTAATGTTGACTCTAACAAAAGACATATCAAAAAACTTTTCTTTGTCGTCAATTATAATTCTAATTTCAGAAGAATGGCTTTTTGAACCAGATAAGGTTTTTTCAAACAATTTTTTCATTTTAAAGACATGTTTATCGTAATCTTTTTTATCCTTGGGTAAAAGATTGTATACATTCAATTTGTTTTCTGTCATTTTTTTTGCCTTTGGGTTTGCGTATTTTATATCGCCGTTTTTTGATAAAAGCAGTATGCCAACATCAACATTTTCAGCAAGTGACTCAAATTTTTTCTCACTCTCCTGGAGTAATTGGAGCAACTTATATCTTTGTGTTTTATCCCACATGATAACAACAGCTTCTTCATTGTAGATGTTGTATACAGAATAGCCCAAATACTTATCATCTATTGTCAACATCTCTGATATTATGCTTTCTTTATTCTTGATAGCTGCTTTTATATTATTTATTACTGAAGGGTTGTGTTCTAAAATATGTTTAATAGCATTAGATTTATAGTTATCTATACATTCTTTGCAATGAGAATTTGAGGTAATGATTTGGCATTGTCCGTCTACAAATTTCACAACCGCCACACAATATGGCATATTTTCTATAAGAATTTTATATCTTTCTTGTTCTTCAAAAACCTCCTTGCTAAGAATTTGTTTTTCATCTAAAGACTTTTTGATATCAGCTGCCATTTTTTTTATATGTTTGTTATCAATTTCATCCATATTTATATCATTTCTATCAGGATACTCAAAAACAAAGCTAGACAGTATTTCAATATCTCTCTTGAGCTTTACCATTAAAGTTGATGCGATAATATATATAAAAACAAAAATTAAAAAAACTGCAACTACCGCAAAAGTAATTGACAATATAAAGTTGGTTTTTAAAGTTTTTTTAAGATTTAACGTAAAAAAATCCACATCATTCAAATAAACACCTGTTCCTATTATCCAATTGAATGGTTTATATAGCTTGAGATATGAAATTTTTTTGCCGTTTTGATTGGAATTTGGAATTTTATATGAATATTCAACAAAAGAATAACCTTTATCGGCAATATCTTTCAAAAATTTTTTTCTGTAGAAAAAACCATTTTCATCCGGTACTTTTAAAGATAAACATTTCCCTATCAAGTCGGGTGTATTTTTATCAACCTCCTCACAACCAAAACAGTTCGGATTATTTATGTCATTTATACTAATTATAAAAAAATAACCGTGATTATGTAAGCCGAATGTATAATCCCTTAGTTCATATATTATTCTCTGTTTTAATTGTTCATCGTAATCATCCAAAAGCTCACCCATACCGAAATACCAATCAAAAGGTTCGAAAAGTTTTACAAAAGCCAGTCTGTTTTCTCTTCTTTTATTTTTTAGCCAATAACCCTCTACATATCCTTCAGTCCTTGATTTGATAGTATCTATTTCTTGCTTTACAGAATAAGCTTCATCTTTTAAAAGATTTTTACCTACTAGTTTTTTATTCGGCCCGAAAACTTCATTACCTTTTAGATCATCTACAAAAAAATAACCCTTACCATTATCAAACATATCCATCTTATCAATATAATCTAAGATTATTTGTTTTATCTCTTTTTGTGTTTTTGTATTCTTGTATTTATTGTATATTTTATACGACAAAGAATAAATATGATACGTTCTCTGCCTTAATTTTTCTTCAATAATTTTTTTGTATCTGTATCGCCTTTTATTAATCAGATAAATAATAGATTCAACTCTTGATTTTATCTGCCTTTTGGATTGTGATATATAGAACTGCTTGGTCTTTTGAGCATTAGTTTGATATACATTATAAAGAATTGAGAAAAACGCTATAACGGTAAGCATAAAGCCGGATAAAAAAACAATGATAATTAGTTTACAATGTTTTAACAATTCCACTACTCCTAACAATACCAGTACACAATCAAGCATATAACATATAAGCATAAAGTCAAGAAAATAATAACTATCTACTCTATTCTTTTAACAAATAAAATTATTCTATAAAATGATATATCTATATTATGATATATAACTTATTACTGTATAAAAAACCTATACTGTGTATTCATTGACTTCAACAAATCATTATTGTATTCTTTTAAAGATGAGTTTTTTGAACGAAAATACCAAAGAAATTCTTTCTCTTGCACAAAATATCATAAATAGAGAATATGAAAAAGATAACTGGTTGTCTCTGCTTGATACACTATCTAACATGTTTAATATTGACGGTGCATTTATAGGTTTGTGGAAAAAAGGCTATATAGAATTGGAATACTCCTCTTTATTGATGAAAAAATTCTTAAACAACAAAGACACAACAAGCCTTAAAAAAGTAAACATAAAAAACAGAAAAACATTCAGAAACAAACTAATCCAGGACGGATATATAAACATAAAAGATTATCAAAACTATGAATACGCTCTCGATGATTGGAAAAACATAGGCTTAAAGTCGTTTCTTGCTGTTGTATTAAAAACACAAAAAAAAATCTACGGTTCCATTCACCTTGTCAGTCTATCAAAAAATATGGAATTTGACAGTGAACATATAGAAGCGCTCAAAATAATAGCAAACACAATAGCCTCTGAACTCGAAAAAGAGGCTTTGTATAAAAAAATTAAAGAAGAAAAAGATATTAATGCAAATTATGTCAAACTTATAAACAGTATAGCAATAGAAAATAAAGTTCCGGAAATACTTGACGATTGGATAATATCCACACTCAATAAAATAAAAATTTTATCAGATGCCTATATAGTTAGTTTTATGTTTCCAAGCGAAAATATGTATATAAGCCTTAACCATACTACAATCAAAACAGATTATAATGAATTTAAAGATAGCCCTCTACACAACATGTGGAAAACAAATATCACTGAAGTTATAAAATATTCTGATGATTTGTATAAAAACAAACTTAAACATTACAATATAAACCTGAAAGACGCTATATTTATTCCAATAGTATCAGACAATGCAATAACAGCAATGCTATGTCTTGGTTTTAAAAAGCAGACACATTTTGACCACCAAAAAATAGAATTTGTAAGAACAATGTTAAAATATTTTGTTTCCCTTCTTTATACATATAAAAATATTTCCAGAGTATCATCAAAACTATCTAATACGGAAAAAGGCCTAATCAAAGCATTTATATCATCTATTGAAGCAAAGGATTTGTACACTAAGGGACATTCTCAGCATGTTGCAATATATGCAAAAAATATTGGAAAAGCTTTGGGGTTTAGTGAAACAGAACAAGAATTTCTATACAACGCCGGACTTTTGCATGATATAGGTAAAATAGGTATACCAGATAATATACTCTTAAAACCAGGCATATTAACCAAACACGAAAAAGAAATAATAAAATTACATCCGATATTCTCTTATGAAATTGTAAAAAATATTCCAAAATTTCAACGGTTGGCAAACTGCATACTACATCACCATGAAAAACTGGATGGAAGCGGATATCCTGACGGCTTAAAAGATAATCAAATAGAACTTGGTGCAAGAATATTGGCAATAGCCGATATATTCGATGCATTAACCACCAACAGACCGTACAGAGAAAACCTATCTCCAGATGAAGCTATAACAATACTCAAACAAGAATCCGTGGATCAAAAAATATTATCAAAGGTAGAACACGTTCTTAAAGAATTGCACTTAAACGAATCTGTATTTCATCAGGAATTTATACCCACAAAATTGGAACTAACAAGAAAAGATATGTTAAATAGAGATTACGAAACAGGACTCTACAGAAGAAGAGCTTTTGTAAAAGCTGTAGAATCATATATAGACAGCAGAAATCGTTTTTCGATGTTTATGATTGATATAAAAAATATATCATACATAAATTACAAATACGGAGTTGATATAGGTAATAAAATTATCTTATTTGTTGCAGAAGAACTGAACAAAATACAAAAAATTGATGCCTTATCAAGAACCGGCTCAGATACATTTATGTTTATATACAACGGAACAAATCCTCAAATATTTAAGGATATAATATCTCAAGAGCTAAAAGGCGGTATAATAGAAAAAATCAAACAAAAAAGCTGTGTCATAAACAAAAATAAAGCAGAAAAGCTCATAGGGTGTTATATTACATATACAGAATATCCAAAAGACTCAAGCAGTGCTGAAGAATTGATTTATCAATGTATATCCAAGAAAAAACAGATTGCAAATAAAAATGAGAATATTTTTACTTAAAAAATCCGCAGAACTAATACCTACATTTTTTGGAATAACAATAATAATCTTTATAGTCATACATCTATCACCTGGAAACCCCATAGACTCAATGGGAACATTTAACCCCAACATATCAAAGGATGCTTTGGATAATATGAAAAGGCTTTACCACTTAAACGACCCTTTATATATGCAGTATCTTATTTGGCTAAAATCCCTACTGCATCTGAATTTCGGAACAAGCCTCGTTGACGGTGTAGATGTAATAAAAAAAATAGCCGATAGATTGCCTGTGACCATAGGCATAAATATAACGGTTTTGATTTTATCGCTTTTAATATCCATACCTCTTGGTATAATAAGCGCAATAAAGAAAGATTCGTTTATTGACAAATTTTTTACTTTTTTCGTATTCAGCGGATATGCAATGCCCTCTTTTTGGCTTGCACTTCTTTTGATGATTCTGTTTGGTTTAAAACTGCATCTGCTGCCCATATCAGGCTTGCACTCTCTAAATGTTAAACCAGGAACACTCAATTACTACATTGATTTATTAAAACATCTTGCCATACCCATACTTCTTGGCGTATACGGCTCCTTAGCCGGATTTTCTAGATATATCAGAAAAGGAATAATAGATGTTTTTGATAAGGATTTTATAAAAATGATGCATCTTAGAAACGCATCCAAATACCAAATATACAAACATGCACTCAAAAATGCGATGCTTCCTTTGATTACAATTCTTGGTCTATCCATACCCGGCTTAATCGGAGGAAGTGTGATTATGGAGTCAATCTTTGCCATTCCCGGCATGGGTCAACTGTTCTACTTGTCGGCAATGTCGAGAGATTATCCAACAATTATGGGTATACTAACAATAAGCACAATTTTAACACTTCTTGGAAATTTGATAGCCGATATTGTATATGCTCTGATTGACCCGAGAATCAGGTATACAGATAATAGTTAGGATTCCAATTCGGTAACTGGTCCACACATACTTACCACCCTTACTAAATATATACAGGCTCACAAACTTACTCAACCATTCATAAGGGTAGCCTGCTACCCTTATGATAT
>JALWEJ010000099.1 GCA_027014115.1 Desulfurellales bacterium | reverse complement strand
GAACAGATATAAGTTTTGCAAATGATAAATTTGAGGCATTAAATAAAATTTTGGAAATATTACAAAAAGAAAATGCAAAAACAGTTGTAAAATCAAAATCATTAACTACAGAAGAGATAGATTTAAACCACACTTTAAAAGAAAAACAATATAATGTCATAGAGACCGATTTGGGTGAATGGTTTGTTCAAATAAATAATGAACCGCCGACACATATGACAGCCCCGGCAATACATATGTCAAAAGAGAAGATTAACGAACTTCTAAATAGGGTATTCAAAGAAAATATTCCGCTTGATGTTAAACAGATGGTGGATTTTTCAAAAAACAAAATAAGAGAAAATTTTGAAAAAGCAGATGTCGGAATAATAGGTTCAAATACCGCATCTATTGAAAGCGGCTCCTTTTTTATTGTAAGCAATGAAGGGAATATTCAAAATGTGATAAGACAGGATGTTGTTATATGTCTTTTGGGTATTGATAAAATAGTTAAAACCGACAAAGAGGCTTTTAAAATACTTGAACTTTTACCAAAAGCTGCAACAGGTCAAATAACTACAAGCTATATTGACATACTAAACAAACCCTTTGGAAAATTTTATGTTATCCTTTTGGATAATGGTAGAAGTAAAATAAAAGAAGATAATCTGTTTAAAGATATACTAAACTGCATCAGGTGTGGTGCATGCCAAAATTCCTGTCCAGTTTACACAACAGTAGGTGGTGCATTCTTTAGAGGCAAAACATATGCAGGACCGATAGGGATTCTATTATCATATCTATTGAATGACACACCCGATATCAGAGAGTATGCTAATCTATGCATAGGATGCATGGCATGCGACGAGATATGCTCATCAAAGATAAATCTACAAGAAATGATTCTTACCATAAAAGCCAAAAACACAAAAAATATACCAGGTATTAAGGGTTTGATAATAAAGCATGCAGAAAACTACTACCCCATATTGAGAATAGGTGCATATATAAGCCATTTTATGTTTAAAAACGAACTAAAGACAAACATAGAAAAAATTGATAAAGCTTTGGGGCTTGATTACAGACCGCTTCCTGGTATACAAAAGTCGTTTGACATCTTAAAGACAAAACCTGCAAAAATAGGTTTATTTGCAGGCTGCTCAACAAATTTTCTATACAACGACATAGGAAAAGATGCATTATCGGTGGCTTTGAAGCTTGGGTTGGAGATTGAAATTGTAAAACAAAAAGCCTGCTGCGGTGCACCGGCATGGTACAACGGTGAGGAAAAATCAGCAAAAAAGGCTGCTTACGTAAATATAGATTATTTAACATCCCTAAACCACGATACAATACTGTTTTTAGACCCGCACTGCGCACATATGGTTAAAAGGGACTATGTTTTCTTGTCAGACAACAGTAAGGCTCAACAACTTAGCGATAAAATTGAATGTGTAGGAGCTTTTTTTATAGATACAATACAAAAAAAAGGCATAAATACCAAAAAATTGGGTTCTTTTTTAGGGTATCATCATCCGTGCCACCTAAAAAGGGGGTTAAACTACTCCAATTTAATGCACAACTTCATAAAAGAAAAAGAACCGAACTTTATTGAAATAAAAGATGCAGACAGATGCTGCGGTTTTGCCGGAAGCTATTCGCTAATGCATCCTCATATATCAAAAAAACTTCTCAGAGAAAAAATTGACTCAATAAAAAATTCCAATCTGCAAACACTTATTACCGCATGTCCGGGCTGTATGATGCAGATAGGTGGCGGATTGAAGGCAAACGGTTATGCTAATATTGAATTATTGCATTTTGTGAGCTATTTAGATAGAATACTCTAAAATTTTCGGAGGGGTTTGATGGGAATCAAATATATAGATAATGAATTATATGTTGATAATGTAAAGGTTGCAAGTATTGTTGAGGATGTAAAAACACCGGTATATATCTATTCAAAGCAGCATTTTATTGAACAGTTTGAGAAACTCGACAAGGCTTTTTCAAGAAAACACAGTATATCTTTTGCCATTAAGGCAAACAGTAATCTCAGTGTTATAAAGACATTCGCAGAACTTGGCGGTGGCGCAGACATAGTATCCAAAGGTGAACTTTTCAGAGCTCTAAAAGCAGGAGTTGATCCTCAAAAAATTGTATTCAGCGGTGTTGCAAAAACAGATGATGAAATAGAATATGCACTGCAGAATGATATAATGATGATAAACTTGGAATCGAAAGATGAGCTGTATGCCGTAAACAGGGTTGCTAAAAAACTTAATAAAAAAGCAAGGATAGCATTCAGAATAAACCCGGAGGTAGACCCTAAAACACATCCATACATATCCACAGGCTTAAAGAAAAACAAATTTGGTGTACCTTACGAAGAGGTTTTGGATACATATATAGAGGCAGGCAAACTTGACAATATTGATATATACGGCATTCAGTTTCACATAGGCAGTCAACTTCTTGACTCAACCCCCATCTATGATGCATCGGTAAAGGTTGCAGACATTATAAAACAGTTAAAAGAAAAAGGTATTAATATAAAAGCCATTGATGTGGGTGGAGGTCTTGGAATTGTATACAACAAAAAAGAGGATAATCCTCCCTCTGCTGAAACCTATGTTGCACAAATAGAAGAAGCTTTTAAAGATTTTCCGGATGCTTTACTTGTTTGTGAGCCGGGCAGATTTCTTGTCGGAAACGGCGGTATAATGGTTGCAAAGGTTGTGTATCACAAAACAAACGGAAAGAAAAACTTTGTTATTGTCGATGCAGGCATGAACGATTTGATAAGACCGTCGCTTTATGGTGCATTTCAAGAAATAGAACCCGTAAAAATAAAAAACTCTCAAAAAATTGTTTGTGATGTTGTTGGCCCTATATGTGAAACAGGTGATTTTCTTGCAAGGGATTATGAGATGGAAGATGTCGAAAACGGAGGATATTTGGCTGTATTCAGTTCGGGTGCATACGGCTTTACAATGGCAAGTAACTACAACTCAAGACCAAAAGCTTGTGAAATAATGGTCGAGGGTAACTCTTATAAAATAATAAGAAAAAGAGAGTCTCTTGAAGACTTGATTAAGGGTGAAATTTTATGAAAAAGATACCATTTTTCAAAATGAACGGAAGCGGAAATGATTTTATAATTATAAATAACAAAGAAAATGTTGTGGAAAAAAACATAGACATGCCCACAGAAGAATTTGTCAAAAAAGTTTGCAGAAGGGCTTTATCAACGGGGGCTGACGGTTTAATCTTGATAGAAAACGACGATGAATATAACTTTAGATGGAGATTTTTTAACAACGACGGTTCAGAGGTTGAAATGTGCGGCAATGGTTCAAGGTGTGCAGCAAGATTTGCCTATCTAAACAATCTTGCACCACTCAACATGAAATTTAGAACGCTTGCCGGCATTATTCAGGCACAGATTACAGGCTTAAAAACAGTCAAGGTTCAGTTAACAATGCCAACGGACTACAAAGAAGAGCTTGAGCTTGACGGAATCGACTTAAAGGCAAGTTTTATCAACACAGGTGTTCCTCATGTTGTCTACTTTGTTGACGATGTTGATTCTTTGGATGTTAAAGAGCTTGGTGTAAAGACAAGGTATCATGATTATTTTGCACCTGAGGGTACAAATGCAAATTTTGCAGAAATAGTTGACAACAACAATATAAAAATAAGAACATACGAAAGGGGTGTGGAGGATGAAACTCTTGCCTGCGGAACAGGCTCTGTTGCATCCGCACTGATTGCTGCTATGAAAGGAATGGCAAGTTCACCTGTCAATGTTACAACAAAAAGCGGTAATGTTCTAAAAGTATATGCAAATTTTGAAGATAACGGAGAGATAGAAAGTGTATTCTTGGAAGGCGATGCTCTATTAACATACATAGGGACAATGACCGAAGAGGCTTGGGAATATTAAAATTTGGGGGAGGTTTAGTTATGTTTGAATTGAAGGGGGCTATGGTTGCTATTGTTACACCATTTAAAAATGGCACTTTTGATGAAGATGCATTCAAGAAACTTATAAAAAGGCAAATTGATGCCGGAATTGATGCAATAGTCCCGTGCGGAACTACAGGAGAGGCTGCAACAATGGATTTAAGTGAATATGAGCAGATTGTGGGCTGTGCTGTTGATGAATGCAAGAATAAGGTGCCGGTGCTTGCAGGTGCTGGAACAAACAACACAAAAAAAGTTATAGATATGGCGAAATTGGCAGAAAGCCTTGGGGCTGATGCTATACTATCAGTATCTCCTTATTACAACAAACCAACACAAGAGGGTTTATATCAACACTACAAAACCATAGCAGAAAATCTAAAAATAGGTCTTGTATTATACAATGTTCCCGGCAGAACAAGTGTAAACATACTGCCTGAAACAGCTATAAGGCTTTCTGAAATAGACAATATAATAGGAATAAAAGAGGCAAGCGGTTCTCTCAATCAGGTCTCTCAAATAATAGAAGGAAAAAAGGGAGATTTTGAGGTTATAAGCGGTGATGATTTTTTAACTTTGCCTATGATGTCCATAGGAGCAAGCGGTATTATATCTGTTTCAGCCAACGTAGAGCCGAAGCTTGTTGCTGATCAGTATGATGCCGTAGTAAACGGTAATTATGAACTGGCAAAAGAACTGCACCATAAACTCTTTAGGCTGCATGAAGCTATGTTCTACGAAACAAACCCGATACCTGTTAAAACAGCTGTTTCAATGCTCGGTTTGATTGAAGAGGAGTTTAGACTCCCTCTTGTAAAGATGTCTGATGCCAATAAAGAAAGGCTAAGAAATATTCTAAAAGAAATGAACCTTTTATAAATTAAAAAGGAGTTTTCCATGATAAGAACAATAGTAAGCGGTGCAAACGGCAAAATGGGAAGAAGGATTTGTGCCCTAATGGAGCAGGATAGCGATTTAAAGCTTGTTGGAGCAATAGAATCAAAAGATTCAGAAGAAATAGGAAATGATATAGGCATAGTATGCGGTATAGGAAAAAAGGATATAGAAATCAGACATGAACTTGAACATATAATAGACGACGGTGAGGTAATTATTGAATTTTCAAACCCACAAGCCACTCTAAGCCATATGAGAGTTGCAGCCGAAAAAGAAAAAGCAATGGTTATCGGAACAACAGGATTAACAGATGAACAGATTAACGATATCAAAAAAATGTCTGTAAGAATTCCGATAGTTTTAGCTCCCAATATGAGCCTTGGTGTCAATATACTCTTTAAACTCGTTGAAGATGTGGCAAAGCTTCTTGGCGAGGACTATGATATAGAAATAGTTGAAATGCACCATAGATTTAAAAAAGATGCGCCAAGCGGAACGGCTTTGAAACTAGCAGAACATGCAGCCAAAGGCATAAATGAAGAGCTTTCTGAGGTTGCGGTCTACGGAAGAGAAGGTTTAATCGGCGAAAGAAAAAAGAAAGAAATAGGTGTTATGAGCCTGCGCGGCGGTGATGTGGTTGGAGACCACACCGTTTTATTTGCAGGACTTGGTGAAAGGCTTGAGCTAACTCATAAGGCAACATCAAGAGATACATTTGCACTCGGTGCTCTAAGGGCTGCAAAATGGGTTATAGATAAAGTGCCCGGATTCTACAATATGCAGGATGTTTTGGGAGTAAAATGAAACTAAAAGAATATTGCGGTATAGTCGGAATATATAACAAAAAAGAGGCTGCAAACTATGCATATCTTAGTCTGCATGCCCTCCAACATAGAGGACAGGAGGCTGCCGGTATTGTTTCCACAGACGGCAGCCAATTCTTTGAATATAAGGGTTATGGACTTGTTAATGAAGTATTTAACCAAGATGCCATATCCTCTCTAAAGGGAAAAATAGCTATAGGACACAACAGATATTCAACCTTCGGAGATGATTCTTTAGCAAACATCCAACCGCTTTATGCGCAATTCGGTATGGGCAAAATCGCCATTGCCCATAACGGAAATATAGTCAATGCAAACCATATAAAAAGAAAGCTTGTTCAAGACGGTGCTATTTTTAACTCAAACTCCGACACTGAGGTTATTATACATCTAATAGCAAAAAGCAATAAACCCACATTCTTTGAAAGACTAAAAGATGCTTTAAGTGTCTTAAAGGGTGCCTTTTCTCTTGTTGTTATGAGGGAAGATGAGCTGTATGCGGTGCGGGACCCTTGGGGTTTTAGACCTCTTTCAATGGGCAAACTGGACGATTCCATAGTGTTTGCAAGTGAAACATGTGCATTTGATTTAATAGGTGCGGAATTTATTCGCGACATAGAACCTGGAGAAATTGTTGTTGCCGGAAATGAAGGGGTTAAACACTTTAAAAACACTTTTGATAACGTAGATGAATCCAAATGTGTATTTGAGTATATCTATTTTGCAAGACCGGATTCCTATCTCTGGGGGAAAAACATATATTCCATAAGAAAGAAAATGGGAGAAGTTTTGGCTGAAGAATCACCTGTTGATGCAGATATTGTTATACCAACACCGGATTCAGGAGTTCCTGCAGCACTTGGATATTCCAAAAAATCCAACATTCCTTTCGATTTCGGGCTCATTAGAAATCACTATGTCGGAAGAACATTTATAGAGCCTTCTCAATCCATAAGACATTTTGGCGTAAGATTAAAGCTTAATCCGGCACGTGATGTTTTAAACAATAAAAGGGTCGTTGTAATAGATGATTCCATTGTCAGAGGAACAACAAGCAAAAGAATTGTAAAAATGTTAAGAGGCGCGGGTGCTAAAGAGGTTCATATAAGAATAGCATCGCCACCTGTTGTATCGCCCTGTTTTTACGGTATAGATACACCGACAAAAAAAGAATTAATAGCTTCGTCACACACAATAGAAGAAATAAGAAAATACTCAACAGCAAATTCTGTTGCATACCTATCGCTTGAAGGTCTGAAAAAAGTTGTCGGTGAAAACGGATACTGTTTTGCTTGTTTCAACGGAAATTATCCAATAGAATTTGATAAGTAATGCAGCTCGATAAAGATTCACTCGATATTGTAAAAAATGTTCAAAAGCCTTCTTTGTTTCGCATTACTTCAATAAAGGAAGATGTCTTATCGATAGAGCCAATTGATGAAAATACCGATATATACGGTAATATATTAATATATTCAGATACAAAAGAGTATGTGTTTGATTTTGCTTTTGCCAATAAAGATAGAATAGACTATCTGTTTTTTCTAAATGCTAATGATTATGCCATAGAAACAATAGCAAAACCGAAGAGAAAAAATCACACAATAGAAAGCTTTTTTAAAGAAATCCATGACAGAATAGATGATTTTGAATACAGACAAGAACAGGTTGAGCTTGCCAAAAAGATATATCATTCGTTTAAACAAAAAAGAATTGGCGTATTTGAAGCACCAACAGGAACGGGAAAAAGTTTTGCATACCTTGTTCCGTCAATACTCTACTCACTTGAAAACTCAAAAAGGATTGCAATATCAACAAGTACAATAAACCTCCAAAAACAGTTAATAGAAAAAGATATTCCCCTATTAAAAACAATTGTTGATTTTAATGTGAAATTGGCTGTAGGAAGAGGCAACTATCTATGCAAAAGACGGCTTGATTCAATTTTGGAAAAAGGGGATATATTTTTATTCGAGAATGATTTGCACCTTAAGTTAAAAGAATTTGCAAAGTTTTCAAACACGGGCCTTAAATCCGAACTTTTTGATAAAGACAGTGCAATAATAGATGAAAACATATGGGAAAACATTAACAGTTCTTCAATAACATGTGCAAGATCAAAATGCAAATATTACAAAAACAAATGTTTTTATTATAAGGCTCAAAAACTGCTTGAGAGTGCCAATATTATTGTTGCAAACCACCATATAGTATTATCGGATGCCCTATTAAGTGAAGCCTCAATACTGCCGGATTATGATATTATTGTTTTTGACGAAGCCCACAATCTTGAAAAAAATGCAACAAATTACTTTACACAAACCGTATCTACAGCTGAGTTGAAACATATTTTGGATAAACTCTATTCAAAAAAAAGAAAAAAACAAAGCGGGCTTTTATCTTTATCCAAAGATATGTCAAAAATAGGCAGCGCTTTACACTCCATTGAATCTGCAAAAGAGATATTAAAAAAGGAATCGGAAATTTTTGAAAAAGAAAAATCGGAAATAAGCATAGACAGCAGCAATATAGAAAAATATAAAATACACATAGAAAACATTATAAAAGCAGTAGATAATGCTGCAGCATCCATAAAAAATATCAAAGAATATTTTGAAGAAAACGATTTTGTGGATATATCCTCATACATTCAAAGGCTTGTGGAAAACTGCGATATTTTAATAGATTTCATTGAAAATAAAAACCAAGAGAGCATAAGATGGCTAAAACCTTCAAACAGTTATGTACATTTCAACATAACACCAATCAACGTTGCAGACTATCTTCAGGAAAAAATCTACGAGAAAGCCGAAAGCACCATCTTTACATCTGCAACCATATCGGTCAATAACAGCTTCGATTTTTTCAAAAAAAACATAGGTATTAATGAGAGTGAAACATTTATAGCAAAAAATAATTTTAACTACAAAAAGCTGAGCAAACTATTAATACTAAAAGACGCACCACCACCGAATGCCTACAATTATACCGATTATCTAAGATTCAGCATATTAAATATTAAAGATATAATATACAAAGAAAATCTCGGTGCTCTCATCCTTTTCACTTCATATAAAATGTTGAACGAAACATACAATAAGGTTTATAATACACTTGAGAAGGTTGGTCTTTCTGTGTTGAAACAGGGTGATTTTGATAATTTTAAGTTGCTTGGGGAATTTAAAAAAAACAGGGGTTTTTTGTTTGCAACAAGCAGTTTTTGGGAAGGTGTTGATATAAAAGGAGACGCTTTGTCTTTGGTTTTTATAACCAGACTGCCCTTTGATGTTCCAAGTACACCTATCGAGAAATCAAGATACAAAATTATGGAAAGTCAGGGCATCAATTCTTTTTTTGAATATTCACTCCCCAAAGCTGTTTTAAAATTCAGGCAGGGTTTTGGAAGATTGATTAGAAGCTCAAAAGACAAAGGAATTATTATTGTATCGGATTCAAGAATAGCCTCAAAATCCTATGGAAAAATTTTTACAAACTCTCTGCCTGACATAACAAAAGAGATGGTGGTTAAAAATGAGATTAAAGATTCTGTTTGCAGTTTTTTTGGCTGTTGTTAGTCTTTATTCCTGCACAACATTTCAAGGTGTAAAATCTAAGGAAAGTATTAACGGAACATTCAATGCTTTCTATAACCAGAAGGCTTTCGAAGGCTTTTTCAGCGTATCTCACAACAGACTGAGACTTGATATTGTAAACACATTTGGATTTTCGGTATACGGAATATATGCACAAGACAACGATGTATATCTCAAAGATTATCAAAACGGGGAAACATACAGCGATATTAAAATAAATAATGAAAATCTCTCAAAATACAAACCGCTTATTATCTATATAATGAACAACTTTTACACAATATGCAAACACAACACAAATAGAAATGTATTTATATTATCGTGTAAAAGCGTTGGTGATAAAATAGTTCCAAATTCAATTGTTTTAGAGGACGACAACCGCAGAAGACTCAGGATAAATTTTTATAAAATGACACTTAAGCTAAACAGAGGAATGTGATTATGAGTATTCAAACCGTTGCATTCATAGTATTTCTCATAAATCTGCCGTGCGGTTTTATGAGAGCAAAAAGTGAGAAACTGTCAAGAAATTGGTTTATTTGGGTGCATGCCCCCATACCTTTTGTAATTGCGTTAAGAATAGCCTCAGGCTTGGGTTTTCAGCTCTACACCTTTCCAATCATTATAGGTTCCTATTTTCTCGGACAATTTTCAGGCGGTAAAGCACTACTTTTCTACAGAAAAGTTAAGGATAAATGATAATAGATAACCTGGATTTTGAAAACAAAAATTCCTATATGGTCATCTCAATCAAAAACAAAATGGATTCCACAAATGCTCAAGAAATTGGAAAAATAATAGAAGAAAGAATAAGTAGATTTAACGGTGACATAATTCTTAATTTTGAAAATCTGGAATATATGACCTCTGCTGGACTGCAGACTATCTTAATAATTGCTAAAAATAGGAAAAGCATCAATAAGACACTATCAATATACAAACCTCAAAAGGCTGTAGACTATGTTCTGCAGGTATCGGGTTTTTATTCTTTTTTAGATAAAGCAGAAAGTCTATAGATAACCTTCGGCAAAACAAGACCGCTTAGAAGTATATTCCAAAAAAGAAACAGCCATAAAAGTATTGTAGGTATTATTGCAACCGCACCGTAAATTTTACTGTATGTAAACAGCCCGAAATAAAAACCAAGAAGCATCTTTAAAAAAAATATAAACAGTGTTGTTAAAAAAGCAGATATTACTATATGAAAGTAGGGAATATTTTTGCTTTTAGCTATTAAGAACATGGTAAAGATAAATACAAACCACAGTATTAACGGAACGATTTTTACATATACGGCATTGGCAAGCTCAGGCAAAAACATGGGCATAATCACCTTAGCAGCTATCACAACAGACACAACCACACTTGCAAGTATCAATGCAATAAGAAAGAAAAAAACAAGTTTCAAAATGCCCACCTTGTTTTTATAAACACTGTTTGCAAATTTAAAAAAGCTTCCTATAAGAGAGAATATGGATATGGAAAATATAGCAAGATTGATAAGCTCAAGGTGGGAAATATTATTTAAAAACATATCAAAATATTTAAGCAGCTCATCCGAGTAGGCGGGAACTATCTCTATGATAGATGATTTTATGGTCGGTATCTTTGACTCAACGAAAGGAATATGTGAAGAGATAAATATAAGAAAATAAAAAAACGGCACTACATTGAGCACCGTTAAGTATGTAAGAAACGAACTCCATAACACAACATTATTTTTACTGTATTCATCAAGGAAGGCTTTAAGAGCTTGGGTTGGGGATGACATCTATAACCTTTTCAATACGCTCTAACGACTCTTTTTTTCCAAGTATCATGAGCATTTCATATATACCCGGAGCAGCACTTCTGCCTGTCAATCCGATTCTCACAGGCTGCGCTATTTTAACCATTTTTATATCAAACTCTTTCATTGTTAGCTCAAAAGCTTCTTTCAAACTCTCTTCATTGGAAAAATCTGCTGATTCTAACTTCTCCAATAAAAACAGCATGGGCTCTTTTACCGATTGTTTTAAATATTTTTTTGAGCCTTTCCCTTCATACACATCCGGTTTTTTACAGTAAAATTTCATACCCTCTGCAAGCTCAACAAGCGTATTTGCCCTTGCCTGCATTGTTTCTACAGCTTTTTTTAGATACTCTTTGTCATATTCTTTGCACGATTCATCCAAAAAGCCGCTAAGATAAGACAAAAGCTCATCAGGCGGCATATTTTTAATATACTCCGCATTTAACCACAAAAGCTTGTCAGGGTTAAAAACAGCAGCTGATTTATTTAAATTTTCAAGATTAAAGTATTTTATTAGCTCCTCTCTATTAAACAGTTCTTTGTCACCATAAGACCAGCCAAGTCTGATAAGATAATTAACTAAAGCTTCTGGTAAAATACCGGCATCTTTATACTCCAAAACACTTTTTGCTCCGTGCCTTTTTGAAAGCCTTGTTTTATCCTCACCCAGAATCATAGGAACATGGGCATATTCGGGCGGATTTTTATCAAAAAGCCTGTACAAAGCAATCTGTTTTGCTGTGTTTGTCAGATGGTCATCACCCCTTATTACATGGGTTATACCGCATTCGATATCATCCACAACATTTGTAAAGTTATACATAAAAGAGCCGTCTGAACGCTTAATTATAAAATCATCAAACTCCTTGTAAGAAAAGTGCATATCCCCATGAACATAATCCTTAAAATCTATATCCTCTTCAGGCAGCTTAATCCTTACTACATACGGTTTATCCTCGGGTTGTTCTTTTAAGTTTCTGCAGTGTCCGTCATAATGAGGATTTTCTCCGTTTTTCATCTGTTCTTCTTTAAGTTTTTCAAGCCTTTCTTTTGAGCAGTAGCACTTATACGCTTTTCCTTCTTCAAACAGTTTATTTAGATATTTTTCGTAAATATCATTTCTTTTGCTTTGATAACATATATCATCCCACTCAATAGAGCACCATTTCAAACCTTCTAAGATTGCCTTTGTATATTCATCTTTTGAGCGTTCTTTATCTGTATCTTCTATCCTTAAAATAAACTGACCGTTATTAGCCTTTGCAAAAAAGTAGTTGAATACTGCCGTTCTTAAACCGCCTATATGTAAATGCCCTGTAGGACTTGGAGCAAAACGTGTTTTTGTCATCTATTTTTTCTCCTTTATGTTGGGATATATTGTTATTTCTACCTGTTTTTTTGGATTTGTAGACTGTGATATTGCATAATCTTTGTTAATATAATATGTAATCATTTCTGATGTCATCTGATTTTTTCCACTTATAACTATCGCACTGCCGATTAATTTTATTCTTTGCTGCCCATCTTCATATATTGCTTCATCGGCTTTTGCTTCTTTGTTTTTTTGTGTTATATCCACATTTCCCTTACAGACTATCCTTGTTATCTTATTTGTTTTTTTGTCTCTAAATATTGCTGCACTGTCTGCCTTGAGTGTTATATCTCCCTTTTTTATTACAACACCACCCGAAAGCAGATACAGCCCTTTCTTGTTGTAAGCTTTGAAATTTTTTGCTTTTATATATATGGGATTATTTTTGTTCTGCTTTGCCATATCTTCAACATTGGATGCATGTGTTGATAGATTTAAGACCAAGATAGAAAACATTACAAACAAAATTAATCTCACAGCATAACCTCCAAGGCTTCTTTTATCTTTTCAAGCGCATTTTTCCTGTGTGATATGCTGTTTTTGGTCTCTGCATCCATTTGAGCAAAGGTTATATCATAACCCTCAGGCACAAATACAGGGTCATAGCCAAATCCGTTTTTACCTATGGGCTCATCAATGATTTTTCCGTAGACATAGCCCTCTTTTTGAATTACATTATCTGCAAATACTGCAACCATACAGCATGAAAACCTTGCTCTTCTGTCTTTTATACCTTTTAAGTTTTTAAGCAGTTTTTCAAGATTTGCCTCATCTGTTTGTTCTTTTGAGTATCTTGATGAGTAAATGCCCGGCTCATTATTTAAGCTGAATACCTCCAATCCCGAATCATCCGCTAAAACTATATCATTGGTGTAGATAGAAAGAGCCTTGGCTTTTAGGTATGCATTTTCACAAAATGTTTCACCATCTTCTTCTACTTCAAACTTTTCTGCAACATCGGATGCTTTCTTGATGGTGAAACTGTTTAATATCTCCTGTATTTCTCTTATTTTATGTTCATTATTAGAGGCAACGATGATTGTTCTATTTACCAAATACACTCTCCCAGTCCTTCATAAACTTATCCAAACCTATATCGGTAAGAGGGTGATTAAACAGCTTATCCATAACATCAGGCGGTATTGTTGCAATATCAGCACCCATTTGAGCTGCATCAACAACATGAAGAGGACTTCTTATGCTTGCTGTTATGATTTCACAGTTAAAATCGTAGTTATCAAGAATTAAGCGAATAGATTCTATTATATCCATTCCTATATGAGATATATCATCAAGTCTGCCTACAAATGGGCTTACATACCTTGCGCCGGCTTTTGCTGCCAAAAGTGCTTGAGCCGGTGAAAAAATAAGAGTCATATTGACTTTTATACCCTCTTTTGAAACTGTGTGAACAGCCTTTATACCCTCTTTTGTCATAGGAATCTTTATTACAATATTTTTGTGAATTTTGGACAGCTCCCTTGCCTGTTCAACCATCGTATCGCTATCTAAAGCTGTAACTTCAGCAGAAACAGGACCATCAATAATAGTTGTTATCTCTTTTACAACCTCTTCAAAATCCCTTCCTTCTTTTGCAATTAAACTCGGATTTGTTGTAACACCGTCAACCAAGCCCATATCTGCAAAATATTTTATCTTCTCAACATTTGCCGTATCCAAAAAAAATTTCATACCACACCTCTTTTTTAACCTTTATACTCTTTTTTGCATTTTTGAGAACAAAAATAGAGCACATCGCCTCTTATTCTTATTTTTTTAACAGCACTTGATTTGGGGATGTATGTTCCGCAGTTTTCACATCTAACAAGCTCTTCCAATTCGCCGTTTTTGCTGTTTTGACTGTTTTGTTTTGGAAACAGGGTATCCAGTATTCCGTCAATCTTTTTCTTAAACGAATAAACCGTTATAAAAATAAAAAGAACTATTATTAAAAAAATTATTTTAAGCATAAATTAACTTAAAAGTCCGTTTACTATAAACTCAGCAGCCTCATCCTCTGTTAAACCTTTTGACATGAGCGTTTCAAGTTGGTCTTGTTTTATCCTTCCGACACTTGCCTCATGGGTAAGCTCTGCTTTTTCATTGTTTACTTTCAAAACAGGGATTGTTGAAACAGAAACATTGCTGCCCTTTACTATCTCGTTACACTCTATATGTCCTCTTGCATACGGAGCATTGCCGTATGCTTCATTTATCACATGGGCTTTTGTTGAGTCGGTGGCAAAAACTGTTGATGTGGCAATGCCTGATGAATTTTCACCATTCAGCCTCAGCACCTCTTTTATATCTATTATATCATCCTTTTGTCCGTATATCTTGCTTTCTAAATTGACCTTTGCATTATCCTTTAGTTCTATATCCATAACAACATTGATTCTTCCGACACGTGTTTTTGTTTCATAGAATTTGCTTGCAAAATAGGCATTTTCATCAACCTTCATTTTTGTAATTGTCTCAACAAAAACACCGCCGTTTTCATCGTGAAAATGCTCATCCTCATAAACAACATGCGAATTTTTGCCTATATACATTTCACTTTCCATATAGTGATGCAGCTTTTCTACTTTTGTCAAAATACAGTGCGACTTAAATTTTACCCTAACATTTGAACCTATATTGTAATTAAATTTCAGTATCTGCTCACCTGTTTTTTCCAAAAAACCAGTACATAAATGTACAGGAATTGGGATGACCGTATTGTCCTCTATCTCCACATCAATCATTACAAGTCCGTCATTCCTAACCTTTGAATTTATATACATACCCTTTACACTGTTTAGACCAACAACCTTATTACCGCTTACTATTATTGTTGCAACAGAAGGATTTCTTAAGCTTTTATCCTCTGTATTTTTTTCGTATATATCAACGAGCTGGTTAAACTCCTCTTCGTATCCCTTTACTATATCCATCAAGCTTCCTCCGCATAGTTAATGTGTCCGCATGTGTCACAGGTTTTTTCGTAGTATTCCACAATCTTGTTACTTTCTCCTTCCAAAAAAACCTTGCCTGCGCATATCAGATATGAATACTCGCATTTTCTTGCTATCTCTTTTCTGTGCGTAATCACTATGAGTGTTGTACCCTTGTTTTTCAGATAATCCATAACACCCACTATCATATCAAGACTCATAATATCTATGCCCGAATCCGGCTCATCCATAATAAGATATTTGGGCTTTAACAAAATACAGCTTGCAAGTTCAACTTTTTTTCTCTCACCCCCGGACAGCTTCTTATCAACAAGCCTGTTTAAATACTTATCAGGGTCCAAATTAACAAGATTGAGCGCCTCTTCAATCTCTTTTATGTTCATTTTTTTATTTAAGGTAAGATAATTTTTGACCGTTATACCCTCAAATCTTGCAGGCTCCTGCCATAAAAGAGCAATACCTTTTTTGGCTCTTTCCGTTATGGACAAATCTGTTATGTCATTATCGTCCAAGAAGATTTTGCCGTCATTAACTGTGTAGTCCGACAAACCCATAATGATGTATCCTATTGTGGACTTACCTACTCCGTTGTTACCAACTATGCCGTAGACCTTCTCCTCCTCAAACTTCATCGAAATACCCTTTATGATATCGTTTGAGTTTTTTGAATACTTTATATTTTCTAATCTAAGCAATTGAACCTCCTCTTATAAAAGCTGGTTAAATAATATGATTTTATACTGCAAGGTCAAGTTTTTTGAGCTTTTCTATCTCATCTCTATATTTTATGGCACTTTCAAAATCCATACTCTTGACAGCTTCGTCCATTTTTTGCCTTAGCTGCCTTATTTTTTTCGGTATCTCTTTTTTGCTTATGTATTCAGTTGAATCCTCAAGTATCTGCATATAATCAAGGTTGCACATTTCAAGCATCTTATTGTCTTTTGATTTAATTATGCTCTTTGGTGTTATGTTATGTTTTTTATTGTAGGCTTCCTGCAGTTTTCTTCTTCTTTCAATCTCTTCAGTTGCAGCCCTCATGGAATCGGTCATTCTGTTTGCATAGAATATGACCTTGGAATCAACATTTCTTGCTGCCCTGCCTGATGTTTGAATAAGGCTTGTTGTGCTCCTTAAAAAGCCTTCTTTATCAGCATCAAGTATGGCAACCAAAGCCACCTCTGGTATATCGAGACCCTCTCTTAACAGATTAACCCCCACAATACAATCAAATGTTCCATTTCTCAAATCGCTTATCACCTTTGACCTTTCTATTGCATTGAGTTCTGAGTGCATATATTTTGTTTTCAAACCCATATTGTTATAGTATTCGCTCAAATCCTCAGCCATCCTTTTTGTTAGGGTAGTAACAAGCACCTTGTAGCCATTCTTGGTAGTTTCCTTTATCTGTGCATACAAATCATCAACAGCACCATCCATTGATTTAATTAATATTGGCGGCTCCATAAGCCCTGTAGGTCTTACAATCTGTTCTGAAATATAAGGTTCTGACAATTCAAGTTCAAATTCAGTCGGGGTTGCCGACACAAACAAAACCTGTTTCCATTTTTTCTGCAGCTCTTCAAACATCAACGGTCTGTTGTCAAGTGCACTCGGCAGTCTAAATCCGTAATCCACAAGCGTCTGTTTTCTCGATTTATCGCCTCTATACATACCTTTTAGCTGAGGCACTGTAACATGTGATTCGTCTATTATGGTTAAAAAATCATCACCGAAGTAGTCTATCAGTGTCGCCGGTGTGTCACCGGGGTTTCTGTTTGAAAAATGTCTTGAATAGTTCTCGATTCCGGAACATGTCCCTACCTGCTCTATCATTTCCAAATCAAAATTTACTCTTTCCTCAATTCTTTGAGCTTCTATAAGTTTACCCTCTCTCTTGAAGTAGGCTGTTCTTTCTCTTAGCTCTTCTTTTATTGTTTTAACTGCCTTTTCTCTTCTTGTTTTGCTTGATATGTATTGATTTGCAGGGTATATGACTACACTGTTTTTTTCTTCGATAATCCTTGAACTTACAGGGTCAAACAGAACAATTCTATCAACAATATCGTCAAAAAGCTCTATTCTTATTGCAAGATTTCTCATGTATGAGGGGTATATATCTATAACATCCCCTCTTGCTCTGAATGTCCCCCTATCAAAATCTATATCGTTTCTTACATAAAGAAGCTCCACAAATTTTGAAAGAATATCCTTTCTCGACAATGCATCATTGATAGACACTTTAAACGACATTGCTGCATACTCTTCTTTTTCACCTATGCCGTATATACATGAAACACTTGCAACAACAATAACATCCTTCCTTGTCAAAAGACTCATTGTTGTTTTTTGTTTTAATCTGTCTATTTCGTCGTTTATTGATGAATCCTTGGCTATATAGGTATCTGTTCTTGGAACATAAGCTTCGGGTTGATAATAATCATAATAACTTATAAAGTATTCAACAGCATTATTCGGAAAAAAATTTGAAAATTCGTTATAAAGTTGAGCTGCAAGCGTTTTGTTATGAGATATTATTAAAACCGGTTTTTCTATTTTATCTATAACATTTGCCATTGTAAATGTTTTACCGCTGCCTGTTACACCAAGAAGTGTCTGATATTGAACATTTTTGTTTATATTACCCAAAAGCTCTTTTATGACTTTCGGTTGATCGCCGGCAGGTTTGTAGGAACTTTTAAGCTTAAAGAGTTTTCCCATCTATTTGTAATTTTTTCTTCTAAATAAGTCTGTATTCTTTGATATAATTCTATCAATAAAAAGAATACCGTCCAAATGGTCTATCTCATGTTGAATGACAACAGCCTCAAATCCTTCTGTATCAAATCTGTGTTCTTTTCCGTCCAAGTCCATATATTTTACCGTAATCTTTCTTGCCCTGTTCACATTACCCGTATAATCGGGCACACTCATACACCCTTCCCTTGTTTTTATAATGCTTTGCCAATCCAATATTTCAGGATTAAGCATAACAAGCTCCCCGTGGTTTATTTTTTGACCCTTTTTTGCTTTTGATGCATCAACAACAACTATGCGTGACAGTTCTCCTATTTGAGGTGCAGCAATTCCAACCGAATGTCCGTAAAATCTCATAGTCTCAAGTAAATCCTTCGCTGCTTGAAGCGTTTTTCCGTCTATTTCTTGAATATATTTACAGATTTCTTTTAGTCTTTTATCTGGGTATATAACAATATCTCTAACAGGCATTACACAATTCTCCTATAGCTCGTAGGTTTCAACTTTTCTAACGGAATAATCCACATTGAGTTTTTTGCATGTATCTTCAAGCATACTATTCAATGCATCATCGTCTATGCTGTTTGGCACATTTATTTCCATTATCATAACATAAAGGGGTACATCCGATTTTGTAACCCTTGTTCTCAAATCTATTATATTTATATTATTTTCGGCAAATGTTTTTGAAATACCATAAACAATACCCGGTTTATCCGAACCGTATACAGACACCATAAACAAATGCTCTTCTTCCTTTTCTTCAAGCTCTTTTAACTCTTCCGATTTTATCCTTCTAACAGAGACACTCATATTAAGATCCGTTCTTACCCTATAAAAAGCTTTTTTGAGCTCTATAATACTCATCTTTTCATCAACAGAAACTATCAAAATCATGGAAAACTGGTCTTTAAGTAGTGTTGAGGATGAATCCTCTATGCTGAAGCCTTTTTCATACAGCACTTTTGCAACAGCTGCAACGATACCCGGTTTATCTTTTCCTATAACTGTTATGGCATATAAATACTTCTTCATTCTTTCTTCCTCCTTTTTTTACTTATGCGGATTTTATAATTTTCGGTGTTTGATTTACAAGTAAAAACTACAAAACTTCGACCCTGTTTCTACCTTTGGATTTTGCAAGATACATAGCTTTGTCAACTCTTTCTATAAAACTATTCTTAGAGTCTTCAATATCGAAAGATGCAACACCAAAAGAACATGTTATGTGGCCTATCCTTCCAAACTTTATTTTTTCTATTGCAACTCTTAAGAACTCAGCAATCTGTTCTGCCTCGACTTTTCCTGTTTTTGGCAGGATAATAAAAAATTCCTCACCACCCCAGCGTGCCAATGTATCGATTGAGCGAATATTCAATTTCACCTTTTTTGTGATAACTGACCTTACACACCCTTCAACCTCTGCAATTCGCCAAATGCGA
>JALWEJ010000098.1 GCA_027014115.1 Desulfurellales bacterium | reverse complement strand
TCTTTATTATGTTCACATCCATGCTGTCACCTCCACTCTCTTTTTCATTCTCACTCTCATTCTCAGACATAGATATTACCTCTATTGCTTTAGGTGGTAAATATGTTGGGACATATTTGGTTTTTTTTCTCTTTTGCAACTTGTTTATAAGTTATTTTTCATATAAAATAATACCATGATTGCATTGAAATTTCTTTATCTTTTTATCTCTATTTTTGTTTTGGTTAAATCCGCCGACTATTTTACGGAATCTGCAGAGAAAATAGGTTTATATTTAAAACTGCCGCCGTTTGTTGTGGGTATCACAATAGTCTCTATAGGAACAAGTCTGCCTGAATTTGTTACAAGCATATTTGCCATACTTGACAAGCAGAGCGAAATTGTTGCTGCAAATGTCATAGGTTCAAACATAGCAAACATATTTCTTGTGCTTGGAGTATCGGCTATTGCTTCAAAAGGTCTGCTGACAGAACACGACATAATGAAAGTAGATTTGCCTATACTTGCAGCAAGTGCGTTTATGTTATATATATGCTTGCAAGACGGCTCCTTTGATTACAAGGAAGGACTGCTCTCTCTCTTTGGCATAACTGCTTATATGGTCTATGCCGGAAAATCGAGAACAAATAGCTTTGAAAACATTAAAATAGAAAAGCTTGAGCTAAAAACACCTATAACACTCATTATCAGCACAATTTTGGTTAATTTCAGTGCAAAATACACAGTAATAAATGTTGTTGATATTTCAAGGCTGCTCCACATATCCACAGGTGCAATAGCTGCAAGTGCTGTTGCTGTAGGAACAAGCCTGCCTGAGCTTATGGTAAGCCTAAATGCCGCAAAAAAAGGTAACTTTGAAATGTCCATAGGCAATGTTATAGGTTCAAACATATTCAATACATTCGGCATCATGGGTGCTGCATCTTTAGTAGGTAAAGTTGCAGTTGATAAAGGAACGCTCACCTTAAGCCTACCTGTTATGATTTTAGCAACACTGTTAATAGTTTTTTCGCTCCAAAATAAAGCCATGTCAAAATGGATTGGCTATATATTTATAATCTTTTATACACTCTACATTATGAAATTGTTCAGTTAGGTTGAAACATCAACTATTACCGGACTTAGAGCTTTTTTCAAATTTTCCGTTTTTATCTCAACAAGAAAGCCTCTTTGGCCACCGTTAATCACGATAGAGTCATAATCAAATATATCCTTTTGGGCAAATATCTTCATCTTAGTACGAACACCAAACGGCGATGTTCCTCCGACTTTGTAGCCTGTATATTTTTCTGCTTTTTGAGGATTTGCAAGTTCAACCTTTTTCATACCCATAACCCTTGCAAGCTTCTTTACAGATACATCAAAATCACCATTCATAAGAACAATAAACGGCTTTTTGTTTTCATCTTCAAACACAAGCGTTTTTACAACCCTGTGTTCCTCGATACCGAGCTGTTTTGAGGATTCATGTGTCCCGCCGTGATCTACATATTTATAAAAGTATGGCTTAAACTCTATCTTTTGAGCCTTTAGAAACCTTAATGCCTGAGTTGACGGTATTTTTTCTTTTGCCATTACATCACCTACAAATCTGTCAGCTTTACACCGTTAAAGTGTTTACTCAAAAACAGCTTTCCAAGTTCTGAAAACTTATCTTTCGAATCTGTTGTGTAGCATTCAAGCTGTCCGCTTCCAAAAAACAGCTCTCCAACATCATCATCTTCAAGCAGCTCGACCAAAGCTTCTCCCGAATCAATAAGCTCCACAGAACCTGCAATACTGCTTATAACACCCTTCAATAAAGGATAGTGAGTGCAGCCAAGTATCAAAGCATCACACTTCAAACCTTCAAGATACTTTTTCGCAACAAGGTATGTAACCTCATCATCAATCCATCCCGATTCCACAAGAGGAACAAACAACGGACAAGCCCTCTGTTCAATTTCTACACTCTCTTTGTATTTTTTTATCTTTTTTGGATATGCTCCACTTGATACGGTAGACTCAGTACCTATAACACAAACCTTATTAAAGCTTGAGGCTTTTTTTGCAGCCGGCTCTATAACACCAAATACCGGTATACTGAATTTTTCTCTCAATGTATTGATGGCTATACTTGATGCAGTGTTGCACGCAACAACAATGGCATCAACGCCTCTGCTTACCAAAAATTCGGCACTCTGGATAGAGTATTTCAAAACTGTAGAACTCGATTTTGTACCATACGGCAGGCGGGCTGTATCACCGAGATATATAATATCGGAATTAAATCTCTTTAGTATGTGCTTAACAACGGTCAAGCCGCCCACGCCCGAATCAAATACGCCTATCATAATCCTACTTTTCCGTTTATCAGCCTACACAAAACAAAAGAACCATCGCTCTGAAAGTGGTTTATGCAGGCATAATCCTGAGAAATTTTTAATATGGCTTTTTCATTCATATCGAGCATATGAGATATAAAAACCCTATTCACTCCTCCGTGGGCTACAATGAGAATGTTTGATTCTATAAAGGCAAGTCTATCCTCAATAAAATCAACAACACGTTTTTTTACATCCAAAAAACTCTCGCCGCCTTCAACCCTGTATCCAAACGGATTATCAAGAAACTGTTTTGCCTCATTCGGATATTTTTTTTCAATACTGTTCCAGGATAGAGACTCAAATACACCAAAGTTCCTTTCTTTTATTCTCTCATCAAAAACAACATTGGTTTTATCTTGAAATTTTTCAGCAACAACCCTACACCTCCTAAGTGGAGATGAGATAACCAAACCTATATTTTTATCCTGAAAAAAACCGTACAAAGACTCCGCCTGTCTGTAACCCTCATCGGATAAATCTACATCAACACCTCCGTTGAATACATTGTCTGCATGATTTGCAACCTGAGGATGTCTTAAAATATAAATATTGTATATATCTTTTTTAAACAGATAGTTAAGCTTCTTTTCCATCCAAGCTCCTATAAATACTTGTAACTATGCCAATCATCGCTCCCTGTATAATCAAACTTGTTCCTCCGTAGCTTAAAAACGGCATCGTTATACCCTTTGGCGGCATAAGATTGAACACGCTGAAAAGATTCATTAATGCCTGATATGAAAGCATAACACCTATACCAAAAGACAGCACCTTACCGAACATATCCCTACATTTGGACGAGATGGAGAATATGGAAAAAACAACAAAAACAAAAAGTGTAATAACAAGCAGAATTCCCAAAAATCCAAAATCCTCACCAATGCCTGCAACAATAAAATCGTTGTATGAATCGGGTATAAATATATTTTTGTAGTTACCCGCCCCTATTCCGTGGCCAAAAACTCCACCCGAACCTATGGCTATGAGAGACTGTTCAACCTGAAAGTTAATTTTTTTTGATATAAAAAAATCTACAAGGCGTTCGAGTTTTCCGGGATGGGTATATATAATTAGACCCAAAACAACTATCGAGGGAAATAGAAGTTGTGAAATCATTTTTACACTGTATCCGGAAATATACATTATAGTCAAAAATGTTATCAGAATAAGAAAAGCTGTTCCAACATCAGGCTCAAGGGCAATAAACAAAAAAAATACACCTACAACAACAGCCACAGGGGCAATACCCTTCATTCTATGCATATAAACTTCTTTTCTTGAGATGAAATCGGCTATATAAATAAGAAGAACAAGACCTGCAATCTGAGAGGGTTCAAATTGAATACCAATTCTAATCCAACGTGTTGCGCCCCTTATAGAAACACCGGCTTTCGTATAAATCAAAACCAAAAAAATCAATGACACCAAAACAAGAAATGGCACAATCTTTTTCAACAATTTATAGTCTATAACAGAAAACAGCATTGTTGCAAACAGAGAAAAAGCAGCATAAAACAGCTCTCTTGTCAGAAAAAAATTTGAATTATGAAAATGTATATAAGCAAAATATCTTGATGATGACCAAACCTCAACAATGCCTATAACAAGAAGAATAAAGTAGGGAATTATTAAAAAGCTTAGCTCATATCCCTGGTGTGTTTTCATAGTAATCTTTAAAAATCTCAAATTCTTTTTTAAAATCTTCCCCGCGTTCTTCAAAATTATTATACGGCTTACAGCTTGCTCCACCAGGACTAAACAAAACAATATCCCCTTTGGCTGCAACCTCAAAAGCACCTACAATAGCACCTTTTACATTAAACGCAGGCAGTGGAACAGGAATTAATTTTTCCAAATCGGTCATAATTAAACTTCTGTCTTCTCCATATACAACGACAGCTCTTGTCTTTTTCTCAAGCAAATCCACTATCTTTGAGAAAGATTCTCCTTTGTGCTTTCCACCTAAAATCAAGACTATATTTTTATCGGACTCAAATGAATTAAGAGCATTTATAACGGAATCTATGTTTGTGCTTTTTGAATCGTTATAAAATTTCACACCGTCAATTTCACCTACATATTCTATTCTGTGAGGAAGATTCTCCATTGTTTCTACCACCTCCATTGTTATTTTATCACCCAAACCGCAAATCTTTGAAATAAGCACACTTGCTGCAATATTTTCTAAATTTCCCACACCAAATAACCTGGCGTTTTCTATTATAATTTTGTCTTTGTAATTTACAACAATTTTATTTTCTTTCACATCCAAAAAACAATCTGCCGATCTATTTTTTTTTGAAAATTCAATCAGTTTGGCTTTTCCTGTATAATCGTAATTATCCTCTGCATTTTTTATAAAAAAATCGTTTTCGCTTTGATTCTTAAATATATTGAGTTTTGCATTTTTGTAGTTTTCCAAAGAACCGTGCCATTTGATATGGTCAAAACCAATATTGAGAACTGCAGACACAAAAGGTTTAAATGTATCTATAAACTCAAGCTGATAACTGCTTGTTTCCACTATAAGATAATCAAGTTCACTGCTTATCTTTGCAGCATCTGTAATCGGGTATCCGTAATTTCCGCAGGCAATGGTTTTTTTGCCGTTTGCCTTCATAATTTTATCTACTAAAGAAACAGTTGTTGTTTTGCCGTTTGTACCTGTTACGGCAATTACAGGACATTTTGTGAAACGGTATCCAAGTTCGAGCTCACTTATTATAGGTGTGCCGATTTCGACACAATAAGTGATAAAAGGATGGTTTTTTGCAATCCCCGGACTTACAACAACCTCATCAAATGTAAAATCAAAAAACCTTTTACTGTCTTTTTCGCAAAAAAATTTGTCATTCTTTTTTTCTATTTTTCTATCATCAAACACATACACATCATAGCCTAAAGCCTTAAGCAGTCTGTATGATGACTGCCCGCTTTTTCCAAAACCCAATACCGCAATCTTTTTCATAATCATCTCAACTTCAATGCTGTCAGCGAAACAAGCGCCAAAACCAACGATATAATCCAGAATCTGACAATGATTTTTGACTCAGGCCACCCCTTTAGTTCAAAATGGTGATGAATGGGTGCCATTCTAAATATCCTTTCACCTGTTGTTTTATAGCTAACAACCTGCATTATAACAGAAACAGTTTCCAAAACAAAAATACCACCTGCAATCGCCAAAACTATCTCTTCTTTTACCGCAACGGCAACTATGCCAAGCAGAGCACCCAAAGCCAAAGAACCTGTATCACCCATAAAAACCTCTGCCGGATAGCAGTTGTACCACAAAAAGCCAAGAAGAGAACCGGCAAGAGATGCCAAAATTATGCTTATTTCACCAACACCGTAAATGTATGGTATATGCAGATAACCCGAAAATATAACATTGCCGGATGCGTATGAGAATATAATTAAAGGCATGATTGTTGTCAAAGAAGGACCTGTAGCCAAACCGTCAAGTCCGTCTGTCAAATTTACGGCATTGGATGCACCCACTATCACAAATGTTGAAAAAAGTATATACAAATATCCCAAATCAAACACGCCGTTTTTGATAAACGGAATATACAGGCAGCCGCTGCATTTTGTCAAAGATTGCTCAACAATAAAAATCAAACAAGAAACAAAAAACGCTGAAGACAGCTGTAAAAGCAGTTTGGTCTTTGCCTTTAAACCGTCATTTTTGCCACGTTTAATTTTTAGAAAATCATCTGCAAAACCTATCAAAACAAACATAAAAACACCAAGCAAAACCACCCATACAACGGCAACATTGAATCTTGTCCATAAAATCGAAGATATAAAAAAACCGCTCCAAATAATAATTCCGCCTATCGTAGGTGTTCCTGCTTTTTGTTTGTGGCTTTTTGGTTCATAGCCCTTAAAATCGTCTTTTATCTGTAATTTTCTTAGATACGGTATAAATCTCTTTGCAAACCACAGGGAAAAAAACAGAGCCGTAACGCTTGCCATAATGGAACGAAATGTGATGTAATGAAAAACATTAAAAGGGCTGAATATGTGAAACAGCTTCTGATAAAAAATATAATAAAACATCTATCCACCACCGCTTAACTTGTAAAATATTTCTTCCATTTTCATTCCTCTTGAACCTTTAATCAAAACAGTATCGTAATGTTTATAAATCTCTCTTAACAGCTCAACAACCTCATCTTTATCGCTAAAAAAATAGACACTATCTTTTTTTGATTTTGTCCGTTCGTAGATGTAAAGCGCATCTTTTCCGTATGCTACAAGGTCAATATCAAGCTCATTTACATATTCGCCAATCTCTTTATGAATTTCTTTGGAAAAATCCCCAAGTTCCAACATATCACCCAAAACGGCAAGTTTTTTACCGCTTTTTTGATTTAGATAAGACAAAGCAAAGCGCATTGAATTTGGGTTTGCATTGTAGCAGTCAAGTATAAACAGTGTATCTTCTAAATATTCTTTCTGCATTCTCAAATTCGGTGTTTCAAAATCAGAAATTCCACTGCTTATCTCATCGTTATTTATATCCTTGTCATAAAATTTAGAAGCAGCTACAGATAAAAGTATGTTGTATATGTTTATACTCTCATCAAATTTACCAAGCTCAATCAGTTCACCGAAAGCGGAAATGGTCAATCCGATATCGGAAAACTTGTGTATATAAACATCCGCCGTAGGGTTTATCATTGAGCAGGTAACTGCATCTTTATCTTTCAAGGCACTCCTTAGATATAAATCGTCATAGTTGTAAATAATCTTTGTCGTATCAGCAACTATTGATACTTTTTCGTTGAGTATCGCATCGAGTGAGCCGAAGTTTCCAATATGTGATTTTCCTATGTTTGTAAAAACGGCAATATCGGGTTTAAAAAATGAGGCAATATCTGCAATCTCTCCCTTGTGATTTGTTCCAACCTCAACAACACACACACTACTGTCCAAAGAATTCAAAAGCGTCTTTGAGACACCGATAAAATTATTCTCATTACCAAAGGTTTTTGAACAGTTTTTATTTTTAAGTATAGAGCACATCAAATCCTTTGTCGTTGTTTTTCCGCTTGAGCCTAATACTGCTATTGATTGTGTTCTGCTTTTTTTGAAAGAATATCCGGCTATTTTCTTCAGCGCCCCATAGGTGTTTTCAACAACAATTGAGGGATAATCAACATCCCTATTCACAACGGCAAGATGTGCCCCTTTTTCGAACACCTCAGGCAAAAAGTCACACGCATCATACCTATCGCCTTTCAAAGCGACAAATATATCACCTTTTTTTATTTTTCTTGAATCTATAGAAACGCCGTGAAATATTGTATGGTTTATCTTTTTAACCCCAATAGGGTTTAAAATTTTTTTTAGTTCGTCAAAACTTAAATCTGCCAATGTTTTTTAATCACTTCCCTATCGTCAAAATGAATTATGTTGTCACCCAAAATCTGATAATCCTCATGCCCTTTACCCAAAACAGCAACAATATCATCTTTTGATGCCATATCAAGAGCACCTATAATAGCTTTTTGTCTGTCAATCTCAACAAAAATATTCTTTTTTCGTTTCATACCAGATAAAATGTCATCAATAATATTCTGCGGATTTTCACTTCTTGGGTTATCGCTTGTTACAAAAACAATATCGGATAACTCTTCTGCAACATGTCCCATCTTAGGTCTTTTTGTTTTATCCCTATCGCCGCCTGCACCAAATACAACAATTAACCTGCCTCTTTTTATATTATTCAAAGCCTCAAGAACATTCCTCATTGCATCATCTGTATGGGCATAATCCACAATGGCATATACACCATCTTTCTTATAAAACTCAAGGCGCCCGGGAACATTTGTACAGTCTTTAACACCTATTGCTATATCATCAAGATTTTTATCAAAAAATAAAGCAACGCCTACTGCACACATTATGTTGTATATGTTGTATCTGCCTATAAGGTTTGATTCCATATCAACAGTTTTTCCAAATACACTCAGCTTAAGTTTTATACCGTCCATTGTTGATTCATGTTCAAGCGGAAATATATCGGCATTTTCTTTAAAGCCGTATGTTATTGTGTTTTTATCTATAATTTCTTTTGCATATTTATTATCTATATTCACAATACGCTTATCTTCATTTTTAAAAAAAGAGAGCTTTGAGTTAGCATAACTGTCCATTGTTTTGTAATAATCAAGATGGTCTTGAGAAATATTCGTAAAAACTTTAAGTTTAAAGTCTATACCGCTTATGCGGTTAAGAGTGATTGCGTGTGATGATACCTCAACAAAGCAGTATTCGGTTTTATTTTGTACCATTTTATAAAAGATGGAGTGCAAATCTACCGATTCAGGCGTTGTATTGTTGAGTTTGTGTATTCTGCCGTCGAGAGTGTAACCTGTTGTGCCAATTATTTCACTATCCTTAAAAATGGATTTTAGAAGGTAGGTTGTTGTTGTTTTTCCGTTTGTACCTGTTATACCGATAACATTTAACTGCTTTGAGGGCTCTTTGTAAAACCTTGAGGCAATTTTTCCCATACATGCTCTTACATTGTCAACTCGGATACATCTTGGGTCTTTATATTTATCTTCGCTTACAATATATATATTTTTGTATTTATCAAGCAAATCGGAAACAAACTGGTTTCCATCTGTTTTGTGTCCTTTGACTGCAAAAAAAAGCGTATTTTCATCAACCTTCCTTGAATCGTAGGTAAGCTTTTCTATCTCAATGTCAGTCTCTATTTTGCAAACACAGATTTTTACAATCTCATCCTTTCTCAATCCAAACACCTCTAACAAAGCAAAAGCTTTTTACATAATATCACAACTAAACAAAAGAATAAATACAAATTAGAACAGGACTAAAAGCTTTCATCAAGTCGATATCATCTAATAGAGATTGCAAAAATGTCTTAAAAACCTTTTAATTTGATATCGTAAAACAGTTTATTTATATTATCATTAAGATTATGCCACATATCTGTTGCAGGACATGTATCAACTATGCTGCATCGGTAGTTTTCGTCTATACAGGGAGCAAGCTGAACACCGCCTGAGAAAATATCAACAAGTTCCTTTAATGACACATCTGGGTTTGCTATTAAATATCCGCCCTTAGGTCCTTTTTTACCCTTTATTATATTGTTTTTCTCAAGAACAGAAGCCAGCTGTTTTAGATAACCCTCAGATATTTTTGTTTTCTTTGATGCTTGAGAAAGTGTTAGTGTGCCGTCTGAGTTTTTTATTTCTATAAGCAGCCTCAAAGAATACCTAAGCTTAGTAGGAAATTTCATGTTTATATATTAGTTTAGACAAAGAATTATGTCAATAATTTAATGTGTTTGACTTTTGAATATTGGTTAGTATTATACTAATCAATAAGTTGTACAGTCAAAAACATCATATGTGTCATACCTTCAACAATACAAAGTATATAAGGGGGATTCCTCCCCACCCCCCTATATTTTTAGATTAATAAAATTTAGTTATTGACAATGTTAAGGCTAAGATATATTCTACCAGCGTATGGCAAATCCTAAAAAATACTATTATTCATTTCATTCTAAAATAACAGAGAATTAACAATGAAATCACCAAAATACATTTTGTTTGTCGGTATTTTTTTTATATTTATTGTAACAGTTCTGTTTTTTAACATTTTCAAAGAGTATACTACAGAAATAAAAATTATAAACAAAGAGCTAACAGGAATTCATAAAATTATAAAACTCCACAATTTAAACATTTCTCTAAAAATCCTTAGAGGTTTAACTCAACTTGATGAGCAGGATGCAAAGCAGCTAAAAAACACACTATCTATAAAAGAAGATGATATTTACGACCAAACACAAAAAACAGCAGGTAAGACAGTCGCAAACGATTTTCAATCCATAATAAAAAGTAAAAATTTATCAAGTCTTGAGCTTTTTAGTCAATATTCAAACCTAATAAAAAAACTCGATAAACTCAGATTGGAAACCTCGGAAAAATATTTTCTGTTTTTTGAGCATAACAAAGAATCCTATTATCTAATGATGCTTTCATCCTTAAAAATACCGGAGGCAATCGAATATATAGGCAGATTAAGAGGGTTAATTTCGGGAGTTTTAAGCAATAAAACAAGCTATGAAAAAGTTGAAACCCAAACAGAAATCAATATAGGCTACTTTTTAGAAAAAATGGAAGAAATACGATATTTTACCCAAAAACTTCCGGCTGACAAAGCTGCAATTCTAAATCAAAAAATCAATACTATAATGGAAAATTTCTATCAGATAAAAGAATATTTGGCAAAAATTTCTCACAACAAATGCAAAATGACCCCAAAGGAGTATTTTTTAAAGGCTTCTAAACTTGTAGGAAACATAAACGAGCTATTTATAGCAACTCAGAAAATGCTGCTTGATAATCTTACAAGAACAAAACATGTTGTAACTACAAAAATTTATATAAATATAGTCATATATCTTTTGTTAACCATTTTATCATTTTATATAACATATAGAATTTACAGAAAAACAAAAATGGAAAAATTAGCGGAAGAAAAGGAAAAAGAAGAACAAAAACTTAAAAATTTAATCAGAAACGAATTTATGAAAAACCCGTCTTTAAAAGAATTGTGTTATGTATTTTTATCTCAAATAACAAGATATTTTGATGCAGTTAACAGTTCTTTATACATATACGATAACAAAAACAACAAACTCTATCTTGGGGCGGTGTACGGAATAGACGAAGATAAAATTAAAAAAACACTCGGTATGCACGAAAATATCATCGGAGAGGTTGTAAACGAAAAGACAACAAAAATCACACCAATTAACCAAGACATTAATTTGGGTAATATAACTATAAAAGGCTCATACCTTGTTACCATACCTATGCTTGAGCTTAAACAGTGTATGGGAGCAATACAACTCTGTTTTGATGAAAAATTTAAGAACATTGATTTGGAATTTTTAAAAGAAACCGCCAACCTCATATCATCATACATCTACAAAGCACAAAAGGATGAAATATCCAAAAACTATCTTGACTTGATAGATAAATATGTATTAATCTCAAAAACAGACTACGACGGCATAATAACAGAAGCAAGCAGCTATTTCTGCCAAACAACCGGTTTTGATAAAAATGAACTTATAGGAAAAACCCATTCAATCATAAGACATCCCGATACTACAGATGAAACAATTAAAAAACTTTGGGAAACAATAAAACAAAAGAAGGTGTGGGTGGGAGAAATGAAAAATAGAAAAAAATCCGGAGATGCATTTTGGGCATACACAATTATCACGCCGGATTTGGATTTAAACGGAAACATTATAGGCTTTACAGCCATAAGAACCGATATTACCGACAAAAAACGCATTGAACAAATTTCAATTACAGACGGTTTAACATCTCTTTACAACAGACGCCATTTTGATGATATTTTTCCAAAGCAGCTAAGAATAGCAAAAAGAGAAAATACGCATCTTGCTTTTGCTATGATTGATATAGATAAATTCAAACAGTACAACGACATATACGGACATCAAGAAGGGGACAATGCCATAAAAGCAGTAAGCTCGGTTTTAAAAAATGTTTTAAACAGAGCCGATGATTATTCATTCAGGCTCGGCGGTGAAGAGTTCGGATTACTGTTTAAGGCGAAAAATAAACATGATGCCTACAATATTTGCGAAAAGGCAAAAACAGAGGTTGAAAATCTAAACATAGAACATAAGGGAAATACGGCAAAACCAATTCTAACGATATCCATAGGTATTGTATTTATACATCCAAGCAGCAGTACATCTGTTGACGATATCTATAAACTTGCAGATAAAGCCCTTTATGAAGCCAAAAACACAGGAAGAAACAGAATTGAAATAATAGAATTAGATGGCAGTCTGATAGTTTAATTTCTCAAAATATTTTTTGCTCTGGCATATTGATTCGGCCACTCTATATCAACTCCGAGTACTTCTGCCGCCTGTACAGCCCAGTAGGGATTTGCCAGAAGTGCCCTTCCAAGCATAACAATATTGGCCTGCCCGGATGCAAGTATATGTTCTGCCTGATACGGATTTACTATCAAACCCACACTGCTTGTATTTATTTCTGCCTCATCTTTTATAATCTTTGAAAATTTACTCTGAAAACCGTAATCGGCATTTATGGGAACATCTGCCAGACCGCCGCTTGAAACATCAATAAGTTGTATTACGATTTCTTTAAGTATTTTTGCAAACTTCACACTCTGGGCAATATCCCAGCCGCCCTCAATCCAGTCTATAGCAGATATTCTTACAAAAACAGGGACATCTGAGGCTGTTTTTCTCACAGCTTCTGCTATATCCAAAGGAAATTTTATCCTATTCTCAAAACTTCCGCCGTATTCATCTTGTCTTTTATTGGTTATGGGCGACAAAAACTCATGAAGCAGGTATCCGTGCGCCATATGAATCTCCAAAAAATCAAAGCCCGCCTTCAGCGCATTTTTCGCAGCATTGACAAATGAGTTGAATACATATTCCATATCATCTTTTTTCATTTCCTTGGGCACGGCATACAGTTCATTAAAAGCTATTGCCGACGGTGCAATTATATCATATCCGCCCTCAGCTTTAGATAAGGCTTTTTCTTTTTTCCACGGAACATCTTTTGAGCCTTTTCTTCCGGCATGTGCAAGCTGTAATCCGATTTTTACATCATTAACATGCTTTTTAATTGTTTCAATCATCTCTTTGAAAGCATCTGTCTGCTCTGCATTGTAGATACCCAAATCAAACGGTGTAATGCGGCCGTTCGGTTCAGCCGCTGTAGCCTCAACAATAACAGCACCAACTCCGCCAACAGCCCTTGATGCATAATGAATCGTATGCCAGTCGTTGACCAATCCGTCAGATGCCGAATACTGACACATGGGCGACATAAAAATACGGTTTTTAAACTCGATATTGCCAATCTTAATCGGCGAAAAAAGCAGCTTACTCATATAACCTCCATATTCCGGCTCTTAATTTAAAAACAGTCATCAATTTAAGCATCTTTTAGATATTTAATTGCTTACGAGTATTATTATATCAAATCATTGCTTGATGGTTCAAAAAAAATGAAACGCCTATAAAAATACAAATTTTTGACACAAAGCGGCTTCTCTAAGTATAAAATCGTGCAGCATAAAACAACTTACATCTCTTTCAACAATCAAAACTTGACATTGCACTATAGGGTCTGAAGTTTTGGCTTGCCACACAAACCGCAGCCGTTACTATCCAGTATTTAATTTTTTACTTGACATTTAAAATTTATATACATATACACTTAATGAAAAGTTAATAGATGCCAGTCGTGCTATGGAGACTAAAGCTTTATTAACAACCTAAACATAGGAAAGACCAAGAAGCGCAGGGAGGTGCTTTATGAAGCAAGTACTTATTTTTAGTTTTGTTTTATTATATATTTTGGTTTTTTCGTTTACTCCTTTAAGTAATGCCGAATCTACCCGGCAAGGCGGAGGTGGCAGCAGAACTGTCACATACACTCTCCATTCTGGCGGCAGAAGTGCCGCAGTCAAAACAAGATATAATCTTGCTAATGACGGTAGAGCAAATACAAATGTTGATTTTAGAAATAGAAACTCTATTGTTCTTCATGCCAACATCACAGGAACAAACAACCCTTCTGCATACATAGCAAGTCAATCAGGTAACTCCTCATCAGGCATAACGGTTAATAATTTTGATACCATGTCTATTAATACCTCTGCATATATATCAAGTAGAGCTACATCTCTAAATGCAAACGGAACAAATGCCATATCCGGCACGGTTCAGGCAGGAGAAAGCGCTTCCATATCTTCTTTTGGCGGTAATTTTACAGCTACAAGCTTAAGCTCAAAAAACATAAACACAACCAGCGCAACAGGCTCTTCTGCAGCTGCAGGCAAGATATTTTTAGTATCAACTCTTTCACCCCACTCAACCTGCACAAATTGTACCAAGAATTTTACCGATCTCCAAAATGCTGTTGATAATGTCACAGGTATAGGTTATACAATCTTTATAGATAAAGGCTCATATCCTGGTGCTGAAATAGATGGCAAAGATAATCTCACAGTTTCCTCACTACCAAATTTTAACACTTCAGATACAATAATTACACAAAGAAGCGGCAGCTTTGGTATTCTAAATATCATAAACAGCCCCTCTTTTACGCTTCAAAACCTGACACTTGATGGCTTCAGAAGCAGCTCAACAGGTATCTATATTAAGAATAGTCCGAATACATATATAGCAGGCAACATCGTAAAGAATAGTTATACTGGTGTAAAAGTTTATAAAAGTGATAATACTTCTATAACAGACAATGCAATAGAGAATAATCATATCTATGGTATACAAGTTTATGACAGCTCCAATGTTTCTATTGACAATAATACAATAGAGAATAATTCTTTTGATGGAATAGATGTTTCTCTCAGCTCCAATGTTTCTATTGACAATAATACAATAGAGAATAATAATTATTATGGTATAAAAGTTTATAACAGCTCGGTCCATGCAAATTATAATGATATTTATAGTAATGGAAGGCATGGCCTATACAACTCTTTAAGAAATATTGATGCCACACACAACTGGTGGGGCTCAGGAGGAAGAGGAGCCGATGCAGGAAAACCAGGAATAGACGGGAATAATGATATTTATGATGCTTCTGGTGCTACAACAACCTATACTCCCTGGTCTACATCACCCAATCACTAAAAGGAGTAAAAACAAATGATTAAGCAGTCTTTTAAATTAAAACTGCCTGCGGCACTTCTTAGTGTCGCAGCTTCTGTTTTTATATTTTCTTATTCTTCTTTTGCTGTTGATCCCATAACACCCGATAATGAAACAGCAAAGATATCAAATCACGAGGATGTTTATGTTGTAGGTGCTCAAGACAGCTTCTCAAAGAGTGAAAAACACTCTGTTGACTATACAAGTCCTGATAGTATAGATATAGATGTTGCTGACGGAGATGGCAATCTTTTGAATCACTACTCATCTTCTCTTCAAAGTGCCGTAATTACATACGTAAATGATATAAATGCAGTAGACGGTGATACACATGTTGTTGAGAATTTTGACTATGACCTATCCTCTGATGATACAACACCTAATTTAAAAACAAGCAGTCATATAACATTTACAGGTGTCTCTTTATCCAAAACAGAAAAAGCGCAGGCAGGCATAAGAGAAATTAAAGGTGCAACCTCTTTTGCTCAGGGACAGACTACTTTGTGTGTAAACACAAAGGGTGCATGCTGGAATGCTGCTGTCGGTTCACATATGGATGTAAGCAGAGTTGATTCTGTTATTCAGACAGATCTTGATATAACCCATACACCCTATATACACCAAAGCACAGCAGCAAACGGAGTTGGCCTTGTTGAATCGGGTATGGCAGCAACCCTCAAAGAGGGTGAAACCAGAGTATATGCAGAAGGCTCATGTCCTGCACCGAATGTATCAACCCAAATGCAGTTTGACTCTCATACGAAGGCAAAGGGTATCTTTGAATTCAGCAAGGATATGAAAAACATAATAAAGAATCAAACGGGAACAACATCAACCAACACCTGTTCTGCAGCTACAAGTAATATAGGCAGTGTGCCTTAAGAGAAAAAGAAAAAGAATACAACCTAAAAATCAAATTCTCTTTATGCAAAGAATGGTTGTATCATCATACAAATCCGCTTCTCCCACAAAAGAATCTATTGCAGATTTCAAATCTAACACTATATCAGAATTATTTTCCATGCCTTTTTTTACAACATCCAAAACCCTATCTTCGCCAAACTCTTCACCTTGTGAGTTTAAAACATCCGTGGCACCGTCACTGTATATAAGTATACCGTCAAACATATCAAGCGGTATTTTATCTATTTTGAAGTCAAACCCATTAAAGACACCAATAGGAACATTGCCTTTTATGATGAGTGAAGACACTGCGTGGTTTTTGAATATAACAGGCGGTATATGGCCTGCGTTTAAGTATTCAAGCGTGTTTTGTTCTTTGTCTATTACTCCCATAAACATAGTGGCAAATGCGTTGCATGTTGCAATATCCGACAGATAGTTGTTTAGAAATGTTGCAATGGTCTTTACAGAGTTTGTCTGTTTAACCAAAACCTCAACCATACTTTTCAATATGGCAACATACAAAGCAGCCGGAATTCCTTTACCCGACACATCACCGAGATAAAACAAAACCCTATTTTCATCTATTTTGTTGACGCCGTAAAAATCTCCGCCCACCTGTTTTGCCCACATGCTTATGCCTCTAAACTCTAAATCGTCTATTTTCAATTCCATTTCATTGGGTATAAATGAGCTTTGGATTGTTCTGGCAAGTTTTAGCTCATTCTCTATTTTTGCCTTTTCTTCAACCTCTTTCATAAACTTTTTTAAAGATTCCTGCATAACACCCAAAGCGTCTGCCACACTTTTTGATTCATCTGCAAAATTCTCAGGTATTGCAACGTCAAAATTGCCTTTAGCTATCTTTAACGATATCGCCTTTATTCTTTCTATGTCACTCGTAACGTTTTTTGATACAAATACTATTAATACAATAACCAAAAACAATCCGCCAAATATAATCATAAAAGAGTAAAGTCTAACCTTCTGCATAGGAAGAAAAAGCTCGCTCTTTGGAAAAACCACACCGATTATCCAGTTTGTGCCTCTAATAGGCGTATAGTGTATGAGATACTGCGATTTCTTTGTATGTATACTTCCATATGTGCCTTTTTGCTCAAATACAGCAGATGCCAAATCCTTAAATTTGTTTTTGCCGTAAAGTGTCAGGATTTCTGATATGCTTTTTTTCATAACATTCTTATCACCCAAAGGTGCAAGCACATCCCCATTTCTTGTAAACAAAAATGCTCCTCCGGTTTTTAGTATCTTTATCCTTCTTACGATTTTTGATAAAAATTTTATACTCACATCCGCTGTTGCAATACCTATTACTTCACCTTTTCTATTAAAAATCGGAACACTGTATGTGCTCATCCATATATCACCGCCGCCTTTATCGAAATACGGCTTACTCCATATGCCTTTTTTAAGCTGCAGCGGTTTTTTAAACCAGTCAAATTTTGTGTAGTCATAAAGCGGTGGTATAAGCTGTTTTGCTTTTATTTTGCCTTTTTTTATGTAGTAATAGCTGCAGTAATAATCTTTAATTGGTGAATATTTTGGCAAATAGGCTAAAGCCATGCCGTAAATCAAACCGTTGTTTTTAACATACGACTCCATAAGCTTGTTTATTTTATCTATGTCCGACAGATTGTCTCTAACAAGATTTGCTATCTCCTTGGGCTTTGTTGATATGTCAAACGTGACACTATCTATATCCCTTGCGGCTTCAGATGCCAACATTCGAGCTTTTAAAAGAGCGTTTTTATAAAGAATATCCCTCATATAATTTTCACCGCCGTAGAGCAGTACTGCAAAAACAGGTATAAGCGCAAAGATAAGATAAAATATAAGCTTTGTTTTTATACTGTTAAACTTCCACATATATTTTATTCAAACCCTCTGTTCTTTTGTATTCAAACTTTTTCGAAAATTTAGAAACAAGAAAAAGACCAAAACCGCCCTCCTCTTTTTTTTCGCTGAACGGTTCATCAACCCTTTTATCTTTGTAGTTTGTAGGGTCAAATTCACCGCCGTCATACACAAACTCTATAACAGATGTGCTGTTTTTGCTTTTTAGTTCAATATTAACAAATGTGGAACCCAACTTTCGAGAATGTCTAAATATGTTTGTTAAAAGCTCTTCATAAATAAGCTTAACCTTAAAACAGAGCTCATCTGCTTCTTTAAGATGACTTTTGCAGAAATCATCTACTATTTTGAAGGCATCCTTTATGGTCGTAGAATCAAGCTTTATAGTAATCACTTCAGATTTGTTGAGCCTTTTTTAAAAAAGAGTAGAAACCCGCAACGTTTATAACACTATCCACCATGCTGTTGGGCTTGTAAATATATACATCTTTGCCCACAGACTTTCTGTTTTTTGCAGCAGAGATAAGAATTTGAAGACCGGCACTGCTGATGTAGTCAAGATTTTCAAAATCAAACACAACATCTTTATCACAATTTTTAAGCCTTTCTTCAATTTTATCGTAAATCTCTTTGGCATTTAAGGAATCAAGCTTATCGCTAATTTCTATAATCAAAGCACCTTTTTTTTCTTCAAACTTCAACCCCATTTTCACCTCCAAGCAGTATGACTGCAAAACAGCTTGAAATTGCACAATACTTATAAAATATCTATAAAATTTATATAACAACTTAAAAAAAGCTTCAAGTTATAAATAGTTTCTCTACCAAATGACCACCTTATATATTACACACATCAATTCATAATCTACAAAGTGTAAAAAATAAATATATCCTTTTTCTTATTCACAAACACTACTCTTTAAAGAAGATAAAATTCATTATCAGCTTAATCAACTGCTCTTTCTGTTCTGGAGGGCTTGCGGCTACAAGATAACAGAGAGCGGTTAATGTGCTGCTGTTGAATTTGACAAATAGCTCCTCTTTTGATGAGTTTTCATATAGAAACTTTAAAAACAGAAGCTCGCCTATTCGCTTGTTTCCATCGACAAAGGGATGGTTTTTTATGATTAAATAGAGCAGATTTGCCGCTTTTACACCAATCCATCTCCAAACTAAAGCATATTTTTCTATGATTTCAATCAGACCCTTTACCCCTTTTGATGTTAAGGAAGGCGTGTTTATGTTTTCTTTTATAAATTTTATTGTGTTTTCAAGCTCTTTTAGCCTTTCTTTTGTTATTCTTTTTTAATTTACGACATAACCCTTTATGAGGTAGTTTTTCAGGACATTGATTGCCCAAATTCTAAATTGGGTTGCTTTTTTGGAGTTTACATGGTAGCCTACGGCTATAATTAAATCGAGATTGTATAGATTCATTTTTTTTGCCATCTGCGGCAACCTGTGCAATTTTTGCACAGGTTAGATTTTCTTCAAGCTCCCCAGAATTATAAACATTTCTGACATATTTAACTACAACTATTCTGTCAACATTGAAACAATATGCTATTTTATGGGCATACGACCATATTGTCTCCTCTTCTATTTGAACCTCTATTTTTCTGTCATTGTCTTCAAAAATAATCAGTTGGTTTTTAAGCTTCATTTTTCACTCTTTGTTTTTTAGTGTGAATCTGCGGTAGATAAAATTAATTGTATTGTATTATTGCTTGATGTTCAATAAAATTAGCCTGTTATCAGGGTTTTAAGAAAAAAACCAACCTATTTTACTGATTTGCACTTGCAAGGTCGAAAAACAGATACCCATTTATTTTTAGGAAAAGGTGTTCAAATAGAGCGGAATACGCAGTAAAAAATTTAAATTGCTTTTAAAGTAAACAAAAGCCAATTAATAAAACAATATATGTTAAATGTTGACAGACTGTTTTGATAATCTCTCTTTTTTCCACAATTCACCTTCTTAGATAAAAGCATACTTATAAGAAATTAAAGCAGATGCGATAAAATTTGGTAACTGGTCCACACATACTTACCACCCTTACTAAATATATACAGGCTCACAAACTTACTCAACCATTCATAAGGGTAGCCTGCTACCCTTATGATATCTTCCAATAGTAAGGTTGGAAACCT
>JALWEJ010000097.1 GCA_027014115.1 Desulfurellales bacterium | reverse complement strand
TTTTTAATAAGTTAAATTGTTTATCTTTAACTTTTTTTCAGATCCCCTCTTTTTTTAAAGCCATAAAGTATATATGGAAGCATAGAAAAGAAGCTGATATTATTTATATACAAGATTTACAATATTTACATATATCTCTAGTAGCAAAGTTATTTGGGAAAAAAGTAATTTATGAGACTTTAGATAATAATGTGGAATTAAACTTTTATCATATCTCTAATAGATTTTCTTTTTTGAAAAAAATAACTTTTATTAAGAGTAGCATGATTTTTTTAGAGAAAAAAATAGCTCAATATTTTTGTGATGAGGTATTCGTTAATTCTAAAGCATTAGTTAAATATTTTGAGCCTTTAAACAGTAATCTTTTATATTATACTTCTCCATTTGAAAAAAAACTTAAAATAGAAAAAGGCAATAAAATAGCATTTCTATATTTAGGAGCTTTTTCTGTAGATAAGGGAGCAAGAGAGATTTTAGAGTTTATCAAAAATAATGACTATAAATTATATATTTTTGGAGATACAAATCAAGAGATATATAAAGAGATAGAGAATATCTCTAATATTTTTTATAAAAGTAGAATTTCTAGTAAAGAGCTATATAGAGAGTTGGAAGTTTTATTTCAAAAGTATAGTTTTATTGGTTTTAGTATGATTCATGATATTCATTATAGCTATGCTACACAAGAGGCAAATAAAGATATAGATTATTTAGCTATGGGAATACCTATAATAGCTAATTATAGAAAACCTACAAAAGAAAAAATAGAAGCTGGTTGTGGTGTTTTTATAGATAATTATACTGCTATTAGAAAGCTAATAGAGGATGAAGAGTATTATAAGCAAATATCTAATAATTGCATTAAATACTACAATCAAAATTATGCACAAAATATTTTTGAGAAAAAGTTATTGGAAGTTATACAAAATGTATGAAAATATTGAAAAAATTTATAGAGAACGACTTTTATCACAAAAGCCTATACTGCAAGAGAATGATATTCAATTACAGTATATTTTGAAATATTTATCAGATAATAAAAATATAAATATCTTAGATGCTGGATGTGGAAATGGAAATTATGCTTTTTATCTTTCAGGTTTTGGCTATAAGAATATTTTAGCTGTTGATTTATTTAATAATATTGAGACTGAAACCTTTGATTATTATCAATCTAGTATAAATCAATTGCCGTTTGATGATAAACAATTTGATTTTATCTATTCTAATTCTGTTATCTACTATCTGGATAAACCAGAAGAGGGGATAAAAGAGTTTAGTAGAGTTCTAAAAAAAGATGGTATTCTTTTTTTTACTGCTCATACTAAATATTCACTTTTTACTATATGGAGAATTTTTAAAAGAGATATTTTAAAATTAAAAAGTATGGAGCATTTACAAGGTGTAAAATTTTATAGTGCTAGTTACTATAAAGATATATTAGAAAAAAATGGGTTTAAAATAATTTTGCAAACAGGATATGAGACTTCTTTTTTTATATATCCTTTTTACTATAAAGTTACAAGATTTTTTGATAAATTTTTTAATATAGAATTACCTTTTCCTAAAAATAAAATTGATACTAAAAGCAATATTATAAAATCTGAGATTTCATATCATTCAGTTTTTGTAGCTAGGAAAGTTGATGATTAAGATTACTATTCCAAACAATAATATAGAAGAGAGACAATATATACTAGATATTATCTTCAATGAATTTTTAGGAGTAGAGTATGCTTTAGATATTGGCTCAACTGATTATGAGATAACTCTTCCAAACAAAAAACTATTAACCATAAAAGATAAATTTTTTAATAAATACCCAAAAGATTTAGATTATTTAAAACTTGAAAATATTCCAAATAAAATAGAAGAGCTAGACATATTTTCAGCCTCTTTCTTTATGCTTACTCGTTGGGAAGAGTATGTTAATAAAACTCGTGATATTCATAATCGTTTTCCAGCTACTGAAAGTTTAGCTTATAAAGAGGGTTTTTTAGATAGACCTATTGTAAATGAGTATGTAGAAGAGTTAAAAAGTAAACTACTAAAATTAGACAATAGTCTAGTCTTTAAAGAGAAAAAGTTTAAATTGATTTTAACTCATGATGTAGATAATCTATATATGTGGAGAAGTTGGAAGCAAGTTTTTAGAGTTGCTTTAGGTGATATAGTAAAAAGAAAAAGTATAAGTTTAGCTTTAGAGAGATTTGCTGAATATTTTTTAATAAAGAGAGTAAAGATAAAAGACCCTTTTGATACTTTTGATTGGTTGATGGATAGGAGTGAAGCTATTGATGTAAAGAGTAGATTCTATTTTATGAGTGATGGGGTGACACAATATGACAATAACTATAAAATAGATGAGCCTAAATCTTTGGAACTTATAGAAAAGATAAAGAAACGAGGACACATTATAGGCATTCACCCATCTTATAATGCCTATAATGATTTTGAACAGTTTAAAAAAGAGAAAGAGTTGCTAGAGAAGATAACAGAACAAAAGATAGTAGAGGGAAGAGAACACTATTTACGATTTGAAGTACCAACAACTTGGCAGATTTGGGAAGATAATGGTATGAGTGTAGATAGTACTTGTGGTTATGCTGATAAAGAGGGCTTTAGGTGTGGAACGGGTGATGAGTTTAGTGTTTTTAATATTTTAACTAGAAAAAAATTGAGTTTAAAGGAAAGACCACTAATTGTAATGGATTGTAGTTTATTTGATTATAATAATTACACTTATGATGAAGTTAGAGAGAGGATTGAGAGTATGCAGAATCATGCAGATGTATTTACTGTGCTTTGGCATAATTCTTATCTTAAGCATATAAATTTTTATGGAGAATTAGTTGGGAAAAATAATCTCAATAGTACTAAACAACTTTACAAACGATAGCAGAGTTTTAAAAGAGGCTATCTCTTTGCAAAATGCAGGATATGAGGTTGAGGTCGCAGCATTATGGGAAAATGGTGTAGAAGAATTTGAAACAGTTCAAAATATATCGGTTCACAGGATAAAAATAATTACTAAAAATTGGTCAAAAAATAAAATAATACAACTTCTGAAATATTTTGAGTTTATTTTTAGAGCAGTAAAGCAATATAAAAATAATACAATTTTCCACTGCAACGATCTGGATGCTTTAGTGATTGGTGTAATAGTAAAAAAGTTCTTTAATAGAAAAGCAAAAATAGTTTATGACGCTCATGAGTATGAAACAGAGACAAAAAATTTAAAAGGTTTTGTAAAAAAAATAGTGAAAGTTTTAGAAAAAACTCTGATAAAATATGCAGATAAAGTAATAACGGTAAGTGATTCAATAGCAAATGAGTATGTAAAACTTTATAATATAAAAAAACCGGCTCTTGTTCTTAATACACCACCATATAAAATTATAGAAAAAAAAGATTTGTTTAGAGAAAAATTAGGTATAGGAAAAGATAAAACAATATTCTTATATCAAGGTGGATTAAGTAAAGGAAGGGGTATAGAGATACTGCTTGATACTTTTAAACAATTGCAAATTACACCAATCACCAATAATACACCTGTTATAGTTTTTATGGGGTATGGACCATTGGGAAAAATGATAAAAGAAGCGAGCAAATCATATAAAAATATCTACTTTTACCCGGCAGTTGCTCCGGACATACTGCTTGATTATACAAGTAGTGCAGATTTTGGAATACTGTTTTATGAAAATAATTGTTTAAATCATTATTATTGTTCACCTAACAAAATGTTTGAGTATTTAATGGCAGAAATACCTGTCATTGTTTCAAACCTTTATGAAATGAAGAGATTGGTTGAGAAATATCAAATAGGGATTGTGGCAAAAGAAAATACTCCTCAAGATTTGCAAAAAGCTATAGAAGAGGCTTTGAAATTAGATATAGAAGAATTAAGAAAAAACATACAAAAAGTAAAAAATATTTACAATTGGGAAAACCAGGAAAAAGTTTTGTTGAAAGTTTATGAAGAATTAGCAAAATGAAGATCCTAACAATTCTTGGTGCAAGACCGCAGTTTATAAAAGCCGGAGCGGTTAGCAGGGCAATTAAACAATATAATTCACCAATCACCAATCACCAATCACTCTTCACTAATCACTCTTCACTAATCACCGAAATCATAGCCCACACCGGCCAACATTATGATAAAAATATGAGCGATGTGTTTTTTGAAGAGTTACACTTGCCCAAACCACACTATAATCTGGGTGTGGGCGGAAAGTCTCAAGGCGCAATGACGGGAGCAATGATAATAAAACTTGAAGAAGTAATGATAAAAGAAAAACCAGATATAGTAATGGTTTATGGAGATACAAACTCAACTTTAGCAGGAGCTATTACAGCAAGCAAACTGCATATTCCAATAGCTCATGTAGAGGCCGGTCTTAGAAGCTTCAATATGAAAATGCCAGAGGAGATAAATAGGGTTTTAACAGATAGAGTAAGTAGCTGGTTATTTTGCCCGACGGAAACAGCCGTTGAAAATCTTAAAAAAGAAGGCTTCCCATTCAAACTATCAACTAATCACCATCAACTAATCACTAATGTTGGCGATGTCATGTACGATGCAGCCCTGTATTATAAGAATTTTTCAAAACCACCAACATCTATCGTAAACCCATCTACCCATCTACCCATCTACCCACCCCATCAATTCATACTTTGCACCGTCCATAGAGCTGAAAATACAGACGACTCAAATAGATTAAAAGCAATCTTCGGGGCTTTAATCGAGATTTCTAAGGATACACCCATAATTTTACCACTACACCCAAGAACTCTCAATTCACTTAAGCAGTTATTGCCTAAACTTTACGATTCAATCTTCAATAATACTCGTCTACCAATGTATTCTTCCACTCATCTACCCTTGCACCCATCCACCCATCTACTAATTATCGAACCTGTAGGATATTTAGAGATGATTTGGCTTCTTGATAATTGTTCTCTCGTTATGACTGATAGCGGAGGTCTTCAAAAAGAAGCATTTTTCTTTAAAAAACCTTGTATTACTCTAAGAAATGAGACAGAATGGGTGGAGTTGATAGAAAATGGAGAGAATGTGTTGGTTGGAGCTGATGAGGAAAAAATAATCGAAGCATATAAAAAACACCAATCACTATTCACTAATAACTATTCACTAAATCTATATGGTGATGGAAAAGCGAGCGAGAAGATTTTGAGGGGATTATTGAAATGAAAACAGTAGCACATCTTACTTCAGTGCATCCAAGATATGATACAAGAATTTTTTACAAAATGTGTAAAAGTTTAGCAAAAGAATATGATGTGTCTTTGATTGTTGCAGACGGAAAAAGCAATGAAATAAAAGATAATATAAAAATTTTTGATGTAGGAAAAGCCAATAATAGACTTGATAGGGTGTTTAATAAAACAAAGGAAGTTTTAAAAAAAGCTATTGAAATTGATGCCCATATTTATCATTTGCATGATCCTGAATTAATACCAATAGGTCTAAAATTAAAAAAATTAGGCTTTAAAGTAATTTTTGATTCTCATGAAGATGTGCCCAAACAGTTGCTTGGTAAACCATATCTAAACAAATCTACAACAATAATTCTTTCAAAAAGTTTTTCGGTTTATGAAAGGTATGCTTGTAAAAAATTTGACTATATTATAACTGCTACACCATTTATAAGAGATAAGTTTTTAAAGATAAATCAAAATAGTGTAGATATAAATAATTTCCCAATATTAGAAGAGCTATCGAACAGTACTAAATGGGAAGATAAAAAAGATGAAATTTGTTATGTTGGTGGTATAGCAAAGATTAGAGGCATCAAAGAAGTTGTAAAAGCTATGCAATATACTGTGGGTGTTAGACTTAATCTTGCAGGTAGTTTTAGTGAAAAAGATGTAGAGAATGAAATAAAAAATTATGAGGGTTGGAACAAAGTAAATGAGCTTGGTTTTTTAAATAGAAAAGAGGTATCTAAAGTCTATAGTCAATCTAAAGCTGGAATAGTAACTCTTTATCCTATTGTAAATTATCTTGACGCACTTCCTGTAAAAATGTTTGAATATATGGCAGCAGGTTTACCTGTGATTTCTTCAGATATTAAGTTATGGAAAGAGATAGTTGAAGGGAATAAATGTGGGATATGTGTCAATCCACTTGAGCCTGAAGAGATAGCCAAAGCAATTGATTACATTGTTACACACCCCAAAGAGGCAGAACTTATGGGGCAAAACGGTAAAAAGGCTATTGTAGAAAAATATAATTGGGAAAATGAAGAAAAAAAACTTTTACAGATTTATGAGAAAATTTTAGTAAATTCAACATAACAAGGAAATTTTCATGATTCAGTATAAAGGAATATTGTGAGAAATGTATTAAAAGGTTTTATTTCATACGTGTCAATGTTATATAAAATAAAAAGGAGGGGTTTTGGATAACAAAAAGGTTTATACTACAAAAGAGCTTAAAAGCTGGATTGAACGTTCTGGTCTAACAGAACAAGAACGTTCTTTGATAGCGCACTACATAAAGGATAATGGTAGATTGATTGAAGCGGGGACAGGAGGAGGAAGAATCGCCATTGAGATACAAAAAAAATACGAACATTTGGAAATTACAGCATTTGATTTTGTTGGGGAAATGATTTTATCTGCTAAAAAAAAGAATGATAAGATTGACTTTAGAGTGTTGGATGCTTCTAATCTCTCTGTTTTTGAGGATGAATATTTCGATTATGCAATTTATCTGCAGCAGATTGTTTCACTTGTTCCGCAGGAATTGATCCCTAAAGTATTGAAAGAATCTTACCGTATTGTAAGAAAAGGTGGGATAGCAATATTCTCTTTTTTGGATTTCAAAAGCAGAAAATTCAATCTACCGCTTAGCTTTATAGTAAATACAGCAAGAGCGCTACGAGGTGAAAAGTGGGAGATGCAAAAACTCCCGTGGTTGAAGTTGGGAGGTAAACTGAATTGGAGCTTTTTAAAGAAAGGGCAACCGACAACATATTGGTTCATAGAGAATGAAATAAAGCAGCTTTTGAAAAATGTAGGTTTCCGCATTATTAAAACTGAAAGAAAAGGGATGATATATATAGTATGTCAAAAATAATAAAAAATATGACAAAAAGGGATCTCTCAGATGATAAAATATAAAGGTGTCGATTGGCATTTTTATCAAGGAGCGTTGTTGCCCTGGGTTCCGCCGCATAGGGAAATATATTTAAATCATAGTGAACAAAAAGAGCTTTTGAAAAGAAGTAAAGCGCTTTTTTTGAGATATACAAATGAATGGGACAAAGATAATGGTGAATTTTGGTATGTAATAAAAGATTCTTTTGGTGGTATGGAAGAATTAAGTCCAAGCACACGAAGCAAAATCAGAAGAGGACAAAAACGAAATGATGTCAGACGTGTGGATGCGGAGTATATTGCCAAGAGCGGATATGTGGTCTATCGAAGAGCTTTTGATAAGTATAAGACTTTTATCCTCCCAATGAATAAAAAACAGTTTGAAGCACATATACTGTCTGGGGGTTCAAAAGATTATTGGGGAGTATTTGATAAAAACAACAAAGAACTTGTCGCTTACAGTGAGAATCTTATTCAGGAGGATATGTGTCACTATTCCACCATAAAATTTAATCCTAAATTTCTCAAAAATTACACAAGTTATATCCTATTTTACGAAATGAATCGGTTTTATCTGGAAGAAAAAAAAGTGAAATACGTGAATGATGGGGCAAGGAGTATATCTCATCAAACAAATGTACAAGATTTTTTAATACAAAAATTTAAATTTAGAAAAGCATATTGTAAATTGAATATATTCTATCGTAAAGATATAGAATTTTTAGTAAAAATTTTGTATCCTTTTAGGAACATTATTTATAAAGTAGATAATAATTTGTTTAATAAACTGTCAGTTTTATTAAAACATGAAGCAATTAAGAAAAGTTATGGATAAAATTTCTATAATAATCCCAGTATTAAACGAAGAAAAATATATTATAAACTGTTTAGATAGCATAATTAAGAGTGACTTTGATAAAAGCAAAATGGAAGTGTTGTTAGTTGATGGTGGAAGCAGTGACAAAACAATAGAAATAATAAAAGAGTATCAAAAAAAATATCCTTTTTTTAAACTTTTACACAATTCTCAAAAATTCGCTCCGATTGCGATGAATATAGGTATAAAGGAAGCTGAAGGAAAATATATATTTATAATTTCAGCACATGCAAAATATTCTAAACAGTACTTTCTTTTATTGATAGAGTATTGTAAAAAATTAAATGCTGATTGTGTAGGCCCTGCACTAATTACAGATGTTAAAAATAAAACTCTTATGTCAAATGCTATAAAAAACGTTTTAAGTGATAAACTTGGAGTTGGGAGTGCTTTTAGAAGTGGAGTAGATGAGATTAAAGAAGTTGATACTGTACCGTTTGGGTGTTATAAAAAGGATGTGTTTGAAAAAATTGGTCTATATGATGAGAGACTTGTTAGAAACCAAGATATAGAGTTAAATAAAAGGCTAAAAAAAAATGGAGGGAAAATCTATTTAATTCCGGAGATTGAATGTACTTATTTTGCAAGGGAAACTTTTAAAGATTTAGCAAAAAATAATTTTAACAACGGACTTTGGAATATTTTAACTGCTTATTATACAAATTCTTTAAATTCTTTATCTTTAAGACATTTTATACCTCTTTTATTTATTTTGAGCTTATTGTTTAGTTTTATTTTAGGATTTTTTAATAAATATTTTTTTTATCTTTTTTTAGGGATTTTAGGATTATATTTGAGTATAATCTCAATTAGAAGTTTTCAAATTAAAAAAAAGACAACTTTCCTCCATCAACTTGTGGCTTTTTTAGTACTCCATTTTAGTTATGGTTTTGGAAGCTTGTGTGGAGCAGTAGAAGTTGTTACAAAAATCTTAAAAAAATTATGACAAAAAAAGATAGGCTTATTAAACGAATGTTTGATGTTGTATTTTCATTGATTGGATTATTAATTACGTGGCCAATAATTTCAATTGCATGGGTTACTTCAACTATTGAGACAAAAAGTAATGGTTTTTTCTTACAAAAAAGGGTTGGTAAAAACGGTAAACTTTTTACAATTGTTAAAATAAAAACAATGTATCCCAATAAAGGACATTCGGTAACTACTGCAAATGACGAGAGGATTACAAAATTCGGTAGATTTTTTAGGAAATATAAGATAGATGAATTACCGCAGCTTATAAATGTCTTAAAGGGAGACATGAGTTTTGTAGGACCAAGACCAGATGTTCCGGGTTATGCCGATAGACTTGAAGGGGAGGATAGAATAATTTTATCTATTAGACCGGGAATTACAGGGCCTGCTAGTTTAAAATATAAGAATGAAGAAGAGATTTTAGCAAATGTAAAAAACCCAAAAGAATATAATGATAAGATTATTTGGCCAGATAAAGTGAGAACTAATAAGGAATATATTAGAAATTGGTCTTTTAAAAAAGATATAGAATATATTATTAAAACTTTTAAAGGTGCTTGATATGATCTTTCTTTCCCCTCCGCATATGGCGGGTAATGAGCTTGAATATATAAATAAGGTTTTTGAGAGTAACTATATTGCACCTGTTGGTGAGTTTATCGATAGGTTTGAAGATGCTGTTAAAAATTACACAAAAGCAAAGCATGCACTTGCTGTAATAAACGGAACGGGTGCTATTCATCTTGCTTTGAGGGTCTTGGGTGTTGAACAAAATGATAAAGTCTTGGCCTCTACTTTTACATTTATCGGTTCTGTAACACCAATTATTTTCCAAAATGCAGAGCCGATTTTTATAGACAGCGACGAAAGTTGGAACATAGACCCAAATCTTGTTGAGGATGCCGCAAAAAAAGAAAAGCCCAAAGCACTCATTGTTACACACCTTTACGGACAGGCAGCAAAAATTGATGAATTGAGATATCTTGCTGATAGGTACAACTTTTATCTTATTGAGGATGCAGCAGAAGCACTTGGAGCGGTCTACAAAGACAGACAGATTGGGACTTTTGGCGATTTTGGTGTATATTCTTTTAACGGCAACAAAATTTTAACAACATCAAGCGGTGGCATGCTTGTCAGTGATAATGAAAAATGGATTAAGCAGGCAAAATTTTTATCAACACAGGCAAAGGAAAATTATCTGTGGTATGAGCATGAAACCTTTGGCTATAATTATAGGATGAGCAATGTCTTGGCTGCAATAGGTGTGGCTCAGATGGAAGTTTTAAAAGACAGAATAAGGCGAAGAAGGGAGATTTTTGAAATTTATAAAGAAGAACTTAAAGACATAGCCGATTTTATGCCAGAAATAGAAAACTCAAAAGGCAACAGATGGCTTACAAGCCTCATTTTTAAAGATATAAATCCGTTTGATGTGATAGATATGCTTTCAAAAAACAATATTGAATCCCGTCCTTTATGGAAACCCATGCATCTGCAGCCTGTTTTTAAAACTGCAAAAGCATACATTAACGGAACAAGCGAGAATCTGTTTAAAAAAGGCTTGTGTCTGCCAAGCGGAACAGCCTTAGAAGATGAGGATATAAAAAACATATGCAGAATAATCAAACAATAGACAATCTCTTCAAACCCTCACACACAAAAAGGCTTCTTTTTTTCCTTTTTGCTGATACTATTATTTTCTGCCTAAGCCTTTTTTTGGGTATTCTGTTCAGGTTTAATTTTGATGTTCCTGAAACATATTTACATAGATTGTCTTATTGGCTGTTTATTGTTGTTTTCATAAAGATATTTTTTCTTTGGATATCGGATATTTACAAACTAAACTGGCGTTTTGTAAGCATAAATGAGTTTTATAAAATTGTTAAAGCTCTTTTTTTGGCATCAATCTTTTTATATTTTGCAAATGCCGTTTTACAGAAAGTTTATCCGTTTTATTCCCTGCCTCGTTCATCTGTTATTATAGATTTTTTTGTTGCAACCCTGCTTGTTTTATTTATTCGTGCTCTAAGGAGGGTTTATCTTGAGATAATAAATCCGCCAAAGATAAAAAAAACAAAAAGAGCAGTTATAATAGGTGCAGGAGATAGCGGAGAAAGAATTGCAAGGGAATTAAGAAAAGGAAATAATGAATATGAACCTGTATGTTTTGTTGATGATGACAAAAGTAAGCTTAACACAATTATTCACCAAATAAAGGTCTTGGGAACACTTGGTGATATAGAAAAAATTGTAAAATCAAATTCAATAGACAGTGCAATAATAGCAATCACAACTCTGCATCACTCAAAAGTCAAGGAACTTTTCGAGAGGCTTACAGCTTTGGGTATAAGCGACATAAAGATTGTGCCGTCTATAAATAAACTACCCTCAAGTGATGTTACTGTCAAAGATTTGAAAGATATATCCATAGAGGATTTGCTAGCAAGAGAAGTCGCAGACATTGATATTGAAAAGGTGAGTTTGCTTGTAAAGGATAAAGTTGTTATGGTAACCGGTGCTGGTGGTTCAATTGGCTCTGAAATTGTCAGACAGCTTTTAAAGTTCGAACCAAAACGAATTGTTGCCTATGAAATAGACGAAACGGAGCTGCATACTCTAAAACTTGAGTTTGATAATTATGTTTTTGAGCCTGTTGTTGGTGATATAAGGGATATGCAGAAACTTGATTCGATTATGCGTAAATTTAGACCTGAAGTTGTGTTTCATGCTTCTGCCTATAAGCATGTTCCTATGATGGAGTATTTTCCCGAAGAAGCTGTAAAAACCAATGTGGTAGGAACAAGAAATCTTGTTGAATGCTCCATAAAATACGGTGTGGATAAATTTGTTAATATCTCAACGGATAAAGCCGTAAACCCCACAAGCATTATGGGTGCGACAAAAAGGGTTTCTGAAATGATATGCAGATCCTACAACAAAAAAGGTAAAACCAAATTTGTGTCTGTAAGGTTTGGTAATGTTCTTGGAAGCAGAGGCTCTGCTGTGCCTATTTTTATTGAGCAGATAAAAAAAGGCGGTCCGGTTACCGTTACACATCCGGATATGAAGAGGTATTTTATGAGTATACCTGAGGCTGTACTGCTTGTTTTTCAGGCTGCCGCAATGGGAAAAGGAGGTGAGGTGTTTGTGCTTGATATGGGTGAGCCAATCAGGATTGTTGAACTGGTGGAGAGGCTTATAAGACTTGAGGGTTTAAAGCCTTATAGAGATATTGATATCAAGTTTACGGGCATAAGACCGGGAGAGAAGCTTTTTGAGGAGCTTTTGACAGCAGAGGAAGGAACACTAAAAACCAGGCATTCAAAAATCTATGTTGCAAATATGCCTAATCCGCTTGATATTGCACAGATAAACGAATATGTTGACGAACTCTCCTATACTGCAAACAGCAGCAGCTCAAAAATTAAGGATAAACTACAGCAGATAATTCCTTTCTATAAGGAGAATGAAGAGTGAAAAAGATTATTATTTCACCCAAAGAAAAAGGAAAATACAAGGCGTTTCCGACTGTTGTAAAATCGAATGGAGAGATAATAATTGCCTACAGAGAAGGCTTTGTTGATACTTCAAAACCGCACGGAAAAAACGGCTGTGTTAAAATACTGAAATCAAAAGATTTAAAGATGTGGCAGAGTTTTGAAACACCTTTTTGCGATAATGAGCTTGATGCTATTTTGTCAGGTCCTTTTGATAATGAGTTTGTTTTGGTAACGCGCAGTTATGAATATAAAAAAAGAAATGAAAGTTATGTAAGCAGGTTTAAAACTGACAGCCTGCCGAAGAAAAGAATAAAGGTTGAGTTTGAAAACGTAACGCTTTCTGCATTCTTTGGTCATATGTTTGAGTTTAACGGTGAGCTTACAGCAACAGCCTACGGTATAGCCAATAACAGCCCTACACCTTTGATTTTATCTTCAAATAATCATGGTGAAAGTTTTGCTGTAAAAAGTATAGTTACACCAAATGGATTTAACCATGAGCTAAATGAAACATCAATAGAAAAAAGCGGTGATAAATTTTTGGTAGTTATGCGCTCACGCGAGCCTTCATATGATTTATATTATTCATTAAGCAGTGATTTGGTTGTTTGGGATAAGCCTAAAAAGATTGGTCTTCTTGGTCATGCACCTGTTGTGAAAAAGCTGCAAAACGGCAGATTTGCTTTGGTATTCAGGGATTTAAATGGTGATTTGCCCGGTGTCGGACTTGCTCTAAGCAGCAAAGGTACGGATTGGGAATATACCAATCTGTGTTACTATACGGGAAATCTATACAACGGCGGATATGCGGATTTTGTTGAGCTTGAGCCAAACAGGTTGTTTGTTGTTTATTATGCTGCAGATGAGGATAACGAACCGTGGATTGAGGCTCAAATTGTTGAGCTATAAGCTTGTTTTTGAGAAAAATTCATCGTATGTTACTATATCTATACCGCATGTAAAAAACTTTTTATCAGATGTTATAAAGTAGCTGCAGCTGTTCTGTTTTGCACAGATACACTGAAAAACATCTTCCAAATCAAGCTCCTTTTCATAAGCCAGTTCAATGGACTCTTTTATAACATTTTCTCCGTAGGAAAAAATGAGCCATTTATCCAGAATGCTTCTTAAAAATTTTAAAACAGCTTTTTTATCTTTCACGATATAAAATATTGTACTTAACATATCTTCACTAATAGCTATTTCAAATTTTTTTAATGTTAGTATTTTTATCAATCTTTTGGCTTTTGGGTTAAAAGGTCTTTTTGTGTCCAGAATATCTATAATGATATTTGTGTCCAAAAACACTCTATTCTGATACACGGCTTAATGCCCTCATTTTTCTTATTTCTTTGGCGGATAGATTTTGTGTGTCTCCGTCTGCAATTCCTGCAAACTGCATTATCTCGTCAAGTTCTTTCTGTTTTTTTTCTTTGATGAGCTTTTCTATGCTGTTTTTCAATTCTTTTGCCCATTTTTCAGAAATAAACAGCCCTTTCAGCTTCTTTGTTTTTTTATCCTCTATCTCAACCATATCGTACTTTTCCAGTATCTTGAAATTTCTCATTACCTCTCTGATACCTACTTTTTCTATCATATCTCACCTCCTTTATGCGTCTTTAATATAATAGGCGTATGTTAAATAAGTGTCAAATAAAATATGCGGGTATGAATTTTGCTAAATATGGCTGTGTTGTAAGGAGGATTCAAAATGAAAGAAAATGTGGTGGCTTTTATTGTTGCACGACTATCCTCATCACGCCTGCCGAAAAAACAGCTTAAAAAAATCGGCTCAAAAAGACTTATTGACTGGACAATCGAGAATGTCAAAAAAAGCAAACTAATTGATAAAATAGTTATTGCAACGACAGACGGAAAGGATAATGAAAAGCTGATTGATGTGGCAAGAAAGCATAGTATAGACATATTTTTATACGGAGGTGATATAAACGATGTTGTAGGAAGGCTGACTAAAGCGGCAGATAAATACAAAGCCGATATTCCCATTTTGATAAGCGGTGACTGCCCTCTAATTTATCCTGAATCACTCGATAAGCTCATAGAAAAAGCCATAGAAGACAAAGATGTCGATTATATGGAATTTTGCAAAAAAAAGGACAAGCCTGCCATTCATGAAGGTATGAGTGTTTATAGAAAAAAGTGCTGGGAGCTATCCGACAAAATATCCGACAAACCAAATTTAAGGGAACACCAATTTCCGGTCGTGGGTATGCACCCCGAGCTTTTTAAAATAGATTGTGTTGAGGATAATGAAATATTTTACAAATTCAAGCATAGACTATCGGTTGATACTCTGGCGGATTTGAAGTTTATGAATACGCTTTATGATGAGTTGAATAAAGAAGGCAAAGAGTTTAATTTGAAAAATGTTATTTTGCTGCTTGAAAAGAAATCTGAAATTATGAATATAAACAGGGATGTTCATCAGATGAAGATTGGCGAAAAAGCAAAAAAGGCACTGTTTGCTACAAACAGTGAGGATAATCTTGAGCTGTTCTTTGATTTGGCTTATGGTTTAACCAAAAAAGGTATTGGTGTCAGATTTTTTTCAGAAAACAGCAATATAAAAAAAATTATAAAAGAAAAAGGGTTTGGTGTTGTCGAAAAAATCGATGAACAAAGATTTGATTTGAAAATAAGCGATGCCTGATAATTAAACTTGCAAAGATGGTTGATTTTTGTATGATTGCTGCAATCGGGTTTTAAGGAAGACCGGTGAAAATCCGGCGCTGCCCCCGCAACTGTAAGGCTGACGAAATTCTAATTTTTGCCACTGTCATTGCATTTTTGAGTGCAGATGGGAAGGCTTAGAAGAGTAGGAAGAAGCCGAGCCAGGAGACTTGCCCGATATATAAGAACGGGAGGTTCAAATATGATGTTATTTATTCTTGTCAACTAATTTTCCCATTATTTCCATAACTACTCAATAATAGCAGGAGGATATGGTGTTTAAAACCATAATAAAAAGAGACGGAAGAGTTGTAGATTTTGATATATCAAAAATAACAGACGCAGTTGCAAAAGCCGGCAGGGCAACAGGTGAATTTGATAAAAGAACAGCGGAAAAATTTGGAATCTCTGTTTTAAACATTGCATATCAAATATTCGGCAGCAAAACACCCACAGTTGAAGAGATACAGGACATCGTAGAAGAGGTTTTGATAAGGTCACCATTTATAAAAACAGCCAAAGCATACATAATCTACCGGGAGCAGCACACACGCTTAAGAGAGCTTAAGAATGCAGCGGATATTTCCCTTGTTGACTCATACTTGGAAAAAATGGATTGGGAGGTAAAAGAGAACAGCAACATGAGTTTTTCTCTTCAAGGATTGAACAATTACATCTCATCACATGTAAGCAAAACCTACTGGCTCAATAAAATCTACCCGAAAGAAATAAGAGATGCTCACATAAACGGTGATTTTCACATACACGATTTGGGGCTTTTGAGTGTTTACTGTGTAGGTTGGGATTTAAATGACCTTTTAATAAAGGGTTTTAGGGGTGCAAAAGGTAAGGTTTCAAGCAGACCGGCAAAGCATTTCAGAAGCATTCTCGGGCAAATCGTAAACTTCTTCTACACACTTCAGGGGGAGGCGGCAGGAGCTCAGGCATTTTCAAATTTTGACACTCTGCTTGCACCGTTTATTGCCTTTGACAATCTAAACTATAAAGAGGTCAAACAGGCGCTGCAGGAGTTTGTATTCAATGTCAATGTACCCACGCGTGTCGGTTTTCAAACGCCGTTTTCAAATGTTACACTGGATTTGAAGGTTCCTTTATATATGAAAGACCAGGCTGTAATAATAGGTGGCAGTATGCAGAATGCAGTGTACGGTGAATTCCAGAAAGAGATGGATATATTCAACAGAGCATTTCTGGAGGTTTTATCAGAAGGAGATGCTGACGGACGCGTTTTTACATTCCCTATACCTACATACAATGTCACAAAGGATTTTGACTGGAATAGCAAAAAATTAGACACTCTGTGGGAATCGACATCAAAATACGGTATACCCTACTTTGCAAACTTCATTAATTCCGATATGTCACCTGAAGATGCACGCTCAATGTGCTGCAGATTGAGGCTTGATACCAAACAGCTCAAAAAAAGAGGCGGTGGATTGTTTGGTGCAAATCCTCTTACAGGCTCAATCGGGGTTGTAACGATAAATATGCCAAGAATAGGTTGTGTATCTAACAGTGAGGATGAATTTATAGAAAAGGTCTTGAATTTGATGGAGCTTGCCAAAGGATCGCTTGAGATAAAAAGAAAGATGCTTGAGAGATTTACAGAAAACAATCTCTACCCCTACTCAAAGTTCTATCTATCGGCAGTGGAGAAGCGCTTCGGTGAATACTGGAAAAACCACTTCTCAACAATCGGACTTGTGGGTATGAATGAGGCATGTTTGAATCTTTTTGGTGAGGATATATCGAAAAAACGCTCTCAACAGTTTAGCTTAAGGGTTTTGGAAATAATGAGAGAAAAGCTTGTTGATTTTCAAAACTCAACCGGCAATAACTACAATTTAGAGGCAACACCGGCTGAGGGCACATCCTACAGACTTGCAATGATTGATAAAAAACTCTATCCGAATATAAAAACTGCATCCGATAAAGGCAAGCCTTATTACACAAACTCAACGCAACTGTCTGTAAATTTTTCAGACGACCTATTTGAGGTTTTGGATTTACAGGATGATTTGCAGTCAAGTTACACAGGCGGTACGGTCTTACATATATTTGTCGGTGAAAAAATAGACAATCCAAGTAGCGTAAAGAAGCTTGTTAAAACAGTGTTTGAGAACTATTCACTGCCCTATATTACTATAACACCAACATTTTCTGTATGCCCCATACACGGATATATCGCAGGCGAACACAATGAATGTCCGTTGTGTAAGCAGGAAAGGTTGGAAGAGATAGAAGAAAAGATAAGAAATCTAAAATCAAAACTAACGGAGGTTGAAAATGACAAAAAGAGAGCTTGAAAAAGAGCTTGAGAAACTGCTTATTGAAAAAGAACAGATAAAAGGCGAAAAATGCGAGGTCTACTCACGTGTTGTAGGGTACTTAAGGCCTGTTGAACAGTGGAACGACGGCAAACAGAAAGAGTTTAAACAGAGAAAAACATTTAAACTACAATGAATCAGTCAAAACCTGTCTGGATAGGCGCATTTCAAAAATTCTCACTTATAGACTATCCGGGTGAGGTGTGTTTAATTATTTTTACACTTGGATGTAATTTCAGATGTCCATACTGCCACAACCCTGAACTTGTTTATTCAACAATAGAACCCATAGACGAAAATAAAATAATAGAATTTTTAAAAACAAGAAAAGGCAAATTGACGGCTGTTTCCATAACAGGAGGAGAACCTACACTTCATAGAAATCTACCCGATTTTATAGACACAATAAAATCTATGGGATTTAAAGTTAAACTTGATACAAACGGCACAAACCCTGGTATGCTGAAATACCTTGTTGAAAAACGGGTTTTGGATTATTTGGCAATGGATATAAAAGCCCCTCTTGAAAGATATAAGGATGTTGTATGTGCAGAAATAGATATAGATAAAATAAAAAAAAGCATAGAAATAATAATGAAAAGCAAAGTGGATTATGAATTTAGAACAACCGTTGTAAAAAATTTTATAACAAAAGAGGATATAAAAAATATTGCGAAACTCATAGAAGGCTCAAAACTCTATTGTATACAGAATTTTATGCCCTCAAAAACCTTAGATGCTGCATTTAAAACAAAAAGCGGTTATTTGGAAAATGAGCTAAAAGAATTAAGGCAAACGGCTCAAAAATATGTAAAAAAATGTATTATGAGATAAGAGGATTTTAAATGAGTTTAAAAAAACTGCTTGCTTTTTCTTGTGCTGTTGTACTGTTTTCAAATCCATCGTTTTCAGCGGATAACACAATTGTTGTAATAGCAACAAGAAACAGTGCAAAAATAGCCACAACACCCTCAAGAGTTGATATTATCACATCCAAACAGCTCAAAGATAAAGGCATAATTTATGTAAAAATGCTCTAAAAGAGATAGTCGGCATATCCTTTAATTCAACAGGGTATTCGGTGGTACAACAAGCGTTAATATGAGAGGTCTGCCAAGCTACTACACGAAAGTGCTTATTGACGGTGTTGATGTGTCTGATTCGTCTTTGATGCAGCCTTCATACAATTTTGCAAACCTAACCGTAGATGACATAGAAAAAATCGAAATAGTGCAGGGTGCACAAAGCGGTCTTTACGGCTCAAATGCTGTTGGTGGTGTAATAAACATTATTACAAAAAAGGATACGGCAAACCGTATCTTAAATATTCACAAACATTCGGCTCTTTCGGCACCTATCAAGAAACAGCTCAGGCCGGTGGCTCGCTAAACCGATTTGATTTTTATCTTGAAGCATCACGATTCGATACCGATGGAATATCAAAGATGGATAAACTAAACAAAAACGGAACATATTCGAAAGGAGATGAAAAGGATGCATACCACAAAACGGCTGCATCAGGCAGAATAGAATATACATTTGACGATGACCTTAAAGTGGGAGAGGTTACCAAATGGTTCAGTTCAAAGGACTACCTCGACAACGGTTGGTCAAAAACCTATTCTCCCGATGATTCGTCAATTCAAACAAAGATTTGAGAGAAAAGACCGATTTTTTTCTCTCAAAACTCTATCTTATCAAAACATTTAAAAACCTAACAACAAACTTTGATATTTTTTATACGCAAACCTCAAGACACAATAAATCCGCTCCGCCAAGTTGGGCTGACTACAAAGGCAAGCGCCTCGGCACAAATATCAATGCACTCTATACAATCAACAACACGAAAATAACCTTCGGCGGCAGCATGATAAAAGAAACATACAAAGACAATACGCCGTTTAAAAAAACGAGGAACAACGCAGCGCTTTTTTTAGAGGTTGAGCATAATATAAATAATTTATCAATTCAGGCTGTTGCAAGACAAGACTGGTTTACAACATTCGGAAACCATTTTACATATAAGTTGGGAGCAAATTATCTTGTAGACAAAACGGGAACTATCTTAAAAATCAATTACTCTACAGGCTTTAGAGCGCCAAGTATTTACGAACTTTATGCCAAGCCTATATCAAAATGGAGCTTTCTCGGCGGAAACAAAAATCTCAACCCCGAAACCGCAAAAACATGGGATTTTGGTTTTTTGCAAGGTTTTCAAAACAACAAAATCACACTCTCTGCAGTCTATTTTAAAAGCATAATCAAAGATAAGATAACCTACACAACAAACACAGAAACATGGGAATCAACTTACCAAAATACTCCCGGAAAAACGATTGCCGATGGAATTGAGCTCAGCATCAAGGCAAAACCCGCAAAATATATAGAATTCGGTGCAAACTATACATACACAAAAAGCACAAATCCTCAAACAGGCAAACAGTCCGCAAGAATACCGTATAGAGTTTATACAGGTTATATAACATTCAAAACATTGGATGATAAAATTTTGGCAACTGGTCTGTCAATCTTTTTGTATACACCTTGCTTAGGCATACTTTTAAAAATCTCCTCTCTTTTAATCATACCGCTTTTCTTTTCTCTCTTTGATGTATTTTTCCTTCTCTTTTACCTGTTTTCT
>JALWEJ010000096.1 GCA_027014115.1 Desulfurellales bacterium | reverse complement strand
GAGAAACTGTTCCGATTCGGTGTTTCACCCAATAAGGTTTTTGAATATATGTATGCAAAAAAACCTATCGTTTGGGCTATAGAAGCGGGAAACAACCTTATCGAAGAGGCAAAATGCGGAATAAGTGTTCCATTGAATGATGTCGATGCGTTGAAGGCAAGTATATTGAAGCTTAAAATGATGTCTCAGAAAGAGCGAGAAAAATTAGGACAAAATGGTTATAATTTTGTCTTAGCAAATCATTCTTATAAAATGTTGGCAAAAAAATTGATAAAAGTGATAGAGGATAATGATGTTCAAAAACAGTGAGCTCGGATGGAAAGAGATAAGTGTTTTAGCGTTGATAGCGTATGTGTTTAGTTTTGCTATCAGGATGATTTGGGTGCAGTGGGCAGTGACACATCCGGAGTTTTTTTGGAATGGTCAGCTTATGATCAATACCAATGACGGATATTTTTTCGCTTCGGCAGTGGACTATTTACTCACAGGTGCACATGCGGACAACCCAAGAATTAGTGTCGCTTTAAATAGTTATCCGGGTATGATTTATGCTACTTATTATTTGGTTAAGCTTACTCCTCTGTCTTTGGAGACAGCTATTTTGTATATGCCATCAATCATCGCAAGTTTTGTTGTGATACCTATCATTTTAACAGGCAAACTGATCAAGTTACCATGGGTCGGTTTTTTTGCTGCACTTCTTGGTTCTATCACTTGGAGTTATTATAACAGAACCATGGTAGGCTATTATGATACTGATATGTTTTCTGTCTTCTTGCAGTTTACCATTTTTTATTTTTTTCTATTAACTATATATTCCAAAGAGGGCAAAAATATATTATGGCTAACCGCTGCTTTGCTTATATATCCTTGTTTTTATCCTCAAGGTCTTAGCTTGATTTATGCGATGTTTATTTTATGGGTTCTTTATCAGCTTATATTCCAAAAAGATCAGCAAAATAGTTATTTGTTTATTATTGTAACATCCATAGCGTTGTGGGCGATACCTGCATGGATAAAAATAGTATTGATTGTAGGCATTTTTATATTTCTAGAATATATTAAAAGCAAATTAAACTATAAAAATTTTTTCTATCTTGCGTTAGCGTCGTTATTCGTATTTTTCTTTTTTGGTGATACTTTTGGATTGATTATGGAAAAAGTTAAAGCTTATCTTGATAGAGGCATAGAAGCAGGTGATTTACACTTTTACGAAGTGATGCAAACGGTACGAGAAGCAGGTAAAATTTCTTGGGACACTGTGGCAAACAGGATTACCGGAGGTCCTATTTTATTTATACTGAGTCTGATTGGGTACATTATTCTCGTTATAAAACACAAACCTTTTATAATAGCATTGCCTCTGATAGGTGTGGGAATTTTTGCTCACTGGGCGGGACTTAGATTTACAGTATATGCTGTCCCAATTGCAGCATTTTCAATCATATATCTTTTTTATTTTGTTTCCCGTTATATAGTGAATGAAAAAATTGGAAATGTTTTGTTTGTTGTCACTTCGTTGAGTACACTTTATCCCAATATCAAACACATCATTTATTACAAAGTTCCGACTGTAATGAACAAAATGGAAGTTCAGGATTTAGACAAACTTAACAAAATTGCTGCATCTAAAGATTACACAATCGCCTGGTGGGATTACGGCTATCCCATCTGGTTCTATTCCGATACTTCCACACTAATAGATGGGGGGAAACACCATGAAGATAATTACATCGTTTCTAAAATCCTTCAGAGTGATTCATCTGTATTAGCTGCCAATTTAAGCCGTTTGGCTGTCGAAATGTTCGTTAAACATCCAAATGCAACAGTGGCAAAAATACTTTTTAATAAAACAAATCCCAATACCTTATTGCAAAAATTAGAAAAAAATAAATATGCGTTACTTCAAAAGACGAGAGAAATCTATCTTTATTTACCATTTAGAATGATCAATATTTTTCCTACCGTTATGCTCTTTGGAAATATCGATCTCACAACCGGAAAAAGGCTTTATCAACCAACTTTCTTTATGACTAAACCAGTCCGGC
>JALWEJ010000095.1 GCA_027014115.1 Desulfurellales bacterium | reverse complement strand
TGGGTGAGAATCCCACACTGTACCCGCAGCTGTATTCGGGAACGAAAGCTTATTTTATGCCACTGCTTTTGGCGGGAAGGCTGAGCAAGTAGGTTTTAGCCCGTAAGTCAGAAGACCTTGAAATCCTAAATATTCCCCGGGTATTGGGAGGCTTTATGTTTATATCCTGTATGTCTATAACCGTTTTTACGGTGCATATTGAAACGCTGCGCATTTCTTTTATCCGCAGATAAAAGCAACAGCGGAAAAACGACTATCACCATAGGTATTATATCTGCACTTAAGAATAAAGGCTTAAGTGTTGCTCCGTTTAAATGCGGACCTGATTATATAGATACAATGCATCTGACAAAATCCGCAAGCACCTGTGCCTATAATTTGGATAGTGTATTTGCTCAAGACAATGAAATAAAAGAAATATTTTCAAAAAGGTTGTACGACAGCGATGTTGGTGTTATTGAAGGTGCTATGGGTTACTTTGACGGCATAGACTACAAAACATTCAAAGCAAGCAGTTACGATATAGCCTCTATACTTTCTGTTCCTGTTATTCTTGTTTTGGATGCATCCTCATCTTCTTTTTCAATATCAGCAGTAGTAAAGGGTATTGAGTCTTTGTCTGATAATGCAGGAATCGGTGGAGTTATACTGAATAATATAGTTTCACCCACCCATGAGAGTATGGTTGTAAATGCTGTTTTACACCATACAAATACAGAAGTGTTGGGTGTTGTATATAAAGATGATTCCGTTAAGCTGCCCTTAAGGCATTTGGGTGTTTACACATCTTTTGAAACGGACAGTTCTCTTTATAACAAACTTGGAAAGCTGATAGAAAAAAATATTGATTTGGACAAACTTTTATCCATCGGAAGCATAAATCTTAATCCAACAAAGCAAAGCAAAACGCTTAAATTTAAAAAAAAGGCTTATGTTGCATACGATAAAGCCTTCAATTTTTACTACAGACATAACCTTGATGTGCTTAATGAGCTTGGATATGAGATTGTCTTTTTTTCTCCTATGGAAAATGAATCTTTTGATGATGCAGATTTTGTTTATCTCGGTGGCGGTTACCCTGAGCTTTTTGCAGAAAAGCTGTCTTTATCTGATAAAACGATGAAAAGTATAACAAACCATATAGAATCAAACAAACCTCTTTTAGCAGAATGCGGAGGCATGATTTATTTAACAAAAGGTTTGTATGATGATTTGCAGTTTCACAAATTTTGCGGTGTTTTTGATGCAAAATGCAAAATGTCAAAAAAGAGAGAGGCTTTGGGGTATGTTAATGTTTCAGGTTTGGGAAAATTATCAAACATCTCTGCAGTAGGGCATGAATTTCACTACTCCTATCTTGTCGATGTCAATGAGGAATATGTTTTTAAAATCAAAAAACTAACATCAGATAATAAAAAATTTGACGGTTTTATAAAAAACAGCGCTCTTGCAAGCTATACACATTTTTATTTTTCAAAAGTAAACGAGTGGATTTTTGATTTTTTGGGAGGTGTTTTATGAAAAGGTTCGGGGTTTTGTTGTTAACTGTTTTTTTAGCTTTTGGCTTTAGTTCTGCATCGTTTTCCAAAGTTCATAATCAAAATGCAAAAACTGCTGTAGTATTGGCGGATTTTGGAACAACATACAAAACAGGACTTGTTGACATTGAAAACATTAAAGAAGCTGTAAGCAAAGCCTATCCACATGAAAAGGTTGTTTTTGCATTTACATCTAACATAATAAGACATATTTGGCATAAAAGGCAACATGATAAAAAATATATGAACAATCCCGAATTTAAGGATTTTCTGTACGTGAAGGGACCTTTGGCAACAATAGCAGATTTGCAGGATGAGGGATATAAGACGATTATAGTGCAGCCTACTCACATCTATGACGGCGAGGAATTTAGTGATATGCTTTCATATGTAAAGGGTTTAAATTCTATAAAAACGATGAAAGCTAAATATATGCCGTTTGCAAAGCTTGTTATAGGAAGACCTGCGCTTGGAAGAAATGTTTGGAAATATGATTATCATAAAGATATCAAAGAAGCTGCAAAAGCACTCAAAAGCGATGTTGAGCTTGCAAAAAGCAAAAAGGCTGTTCTGGTTTATATGGGGCATGGGAATGAATTTTATTCAACAGGCGCTTATGCAGAGTTGCAGAAAGAGTTAAGAAGACTCTATCATACGGACAAAATAATAGTAGGAACCGTTGAAGGGTATCCGTCTTTAGAGGATGCCGTATCTCAGGCAAAAAGTATAAAAGCAAAGAGGGTTTTATTGAAACCGTTGATGGTTGTTGCAGGTGACCATGCAAACAATGATATGTGCGGGAGCGATGATGATTCGTGGAAAAATGTATTTAAAAAAGCCGGTATTGATACAATATGCTACATACACGGACTGGGTGAAAACAAAAAGTGGGTAGATGTATACATAAAACATATAAAACAGGTTGCAGAGGATAACGGCATAGTGCTTAAATGAAATTAAACAATAGAATATCTTTTAACTTTTTATTGATAAATTTATTTATCCTGTGTGGTATATCCATTTTTATCGGTGTAGTTGAGGGCTCGGTTTTTATTAACCTGCTTGATATGAACAGTACCCAAAAGAGCATTATTTTGTTATACAGGCTGCCGCGCACACTTGAAGCCCTGTTTATTGGGGCTTCTTTGGGCTTGAGTGGTTCTGTTTTGCAGATTGTTTTAAAAAACCCGTTAGCCGACGGGTTTACAACAGGTGTTGCATCAAGCGCGGCATTCGGGGCTGTTTTGACGATTTGTTTCGGATTTTCGTATTTTTTTATTCCCATATCGGCGGTCATTTTCGGTGTGCTTGGTATTTTTGCTGTTATATTTGCAACAAAGGACACAAAGGATTATACAACACTTATTCTTGCCGGTATTGTTTTGAATATTATTGCAACATCATTTATAGGTTTCTTTAAATATTTTTTTGAAGAAAGCATTGGCGGTATAGTTTTTTGGCTGATGGGTGGATTTTACAATGTAAGCTATCAGAAAGTGTTTGTAGTGTTGACTGTTTTTGTTATTTTTTTGTCTGTATTTTTCAGATTGTCTGCAGTGCTTGATGTTTTTACTTTCGACACTTTAACATCTTCTTCAATGGGTATAAATATAAGTTTTGTAAAGAACATAACCTATACTCTGTCGGCTGTATTGGTGGCTGTTTCTGTCAGTTTTTCCGGTATAATACCGTTTGTCGGTTTGATTGTGCCGCACATCTCAAGGGCTGTTTGCGGATACCGCTCAAAACAGAATCTTATTGTATCATCTCTTTTTGGCGGTATTTTGGCGGTATGGGCTGATATTTTATCAAGGACATTAATGCCAACATCCGAGGAGCTGCCTATTGGTATTCTAACATCTATTATAGGCGGATTGTTCTTTTTCTATCTTCTTGTAAAAAGAAAAAAAGCTATGTGGTATGTGTAGTATAAGAATAGATAATTTGTTTATAAAGAGAGGTAATTTTAAACTAAAATGTGAGCATTTGTTTATCAATAAGGGAGAAAAGGTTGCCGTTCTTGGCGAAAACGGCAGTGGGAAAACGACTTTTTTGCTTGCTGTTTCAGGAAATGTGGAAAATTTTGAGGGTAAGATAGAACTTTTTGATAAGGCAATTTTGTCATATAAAGAGAAAGAAAGGGCAAAACTTATCTCTTTTCTGCCGCAGTTTGGTGATATTCTGTTTAACAATACCGTGTTTGATGTTGTTTTGCTAGGTCGTTATGGACAAAACAACGGCATTTTTCGTAAGGATGATTTTAATAAAACAGAAAAAATGTTGTCTGATTTTGATTTGATGAAATTTAAAAACAGGGGGTTTCATGAGCTCTCAGGTGGTGAAAAGAGGCGTGTTTTTCTTGCAAAAACAATGAATCAAGAGGCTGTTATTGATATTCTTGATGAGCCGTTTGCCAATATGGATATAAAATATTCTCTGTATATGTTGGAGATTATGCAAAAAATGAAGAAAACAACAATTGCTTCACTTCATGATATAAATATTGCGATGGTATTTTTTGATAGGCTGATAGTGTTTAAAAAAGGAGAAATTATATTTGACGGTCCAAAAAGCAGTATAACAAAGGAGGTTGTTGATGAGGCTTATGAGGTTAGCTGTCGTATTCTTGATAATCGTTTTATGTTTTTTTAACATATCTTATGCGTTTGACAGGGTTGTTATTCTTGCACCAGACTCTTCTGATATATTTTTAAAACTTGGGCTTGAATCAAAGGTTGTGGGCATAACAAGACATGTTCATCTCTTTAAAAATGCAAAAAGGGTGGGAACACACTTAAAACCCAATATTGAGATAATAAAGTCTCTTAAGCCTGATTTAATTGTTGTAAAAAGGAAAAAGGACATAGATGTAAGGATGTTCGGAAATACCAAAATTTATACATACAACCCGCAGACATTGGATGGCATATTAGAGCAGATAGAAAATATAAGTAAGATGTTCAAAAAAGATAGAGATGCCGAAAAACTAATATCAAAATTAAAACAGAAGCTTCAGTTGTTAAAACCTTTAAAAAAGCATCCAAAGGTTGTTTTTGAGGTTATGCAGACACCGTATATAGCTGCAGGCAGAAAATCAATAGTCAACGATATTATAAAAAAAGCAGGCGGTATCAATATTATTAATTCGAATAGATATTTTGTCAGAATTTCCAATGAAAAAATAGCCCTATTGAAACCGGATGTATATGTTTATGAGGTTGGTCCTATGAATAAAAATCCTTCTGCGCCGAATACACGAGCACTGTTTAAAAATCTGAAAATGAAAATTATAAAAGTGGATGAATCCAAATTCTTAAGAAGCAGCACAGTCTCATTTGACAGTGTGGTTTATCTTAACAAAATTTTTAAAGAAGTTTCAAAAAATGGGCGCTAAACTTTTTATAATTTCAGCTCCGCCCTCTTATGAACTTATGAGCTTGAAGGGTTTGAGTGCTTTAAAAGAGTGTGATGTTGTTTTATACGACAGGCTGGTTGACGAGCTTTTGATAAAGGATTTGAAGTGCAAAAAAATATATGTGGGAAAAACTCCGTATACCAGACACACAAGTCAAGAAAAAATCAATGCATTGATAGAGGAAAAACTTAAATCGGGGTGTAGGGTTGCACGATTGAAAGGCGGAGATGCTGCATTTTTTTCAAGGGCAAAAGAAGAGGTCGATTTGGCTAAAAAACTCAATGTGGATGTTGAGTGGATTGCCGGTATAACCTCTGCTTCCTTGATATGTGAAAAGATAAAAGCCCCTCTTACAATTAGAGGGATATCAAACGGTGTTGTATTCATAACGGGACATGATAAAGAAGATAATATAAAAGCTTGTTATGACTGGAAATCCATAGTAAAACTCAATATGACGGTTGTTGTTTATATGGGTGTGAAAAATTTGCAGACAATATCAAGTCTTTTGATTAAAAACGGAAAAAAAGAAGATACACCTATTGTGATAGGTATGTCTTTGGGTTTTGCAGATGAAAAGATTGTTATGACGCAGTTGGGTATGATTAAATCTGTGTATGACAAAATATCTTCGCCTGCAGTTATTGTGATAGGTGATATTTTAAAATATATCAATATCGATGAGGAGATGAAATGAGCGCCAAGGTTTACGCAGTGGGTGTCGGTGTTGGAAAAAGCGGTTTTTTGACGCTTGATGCCTACGATATATTGAAAAAAAGTGATGTTATTGTTGTGCCTCAGTCAAAAAAATCAAAAAGAAGCGCTGCATTAAAGGTTATTGAAAGGTATATTGAAAAAGACAAAATCAGTATGTTTTATTTCCCCACAACCAACAATGATGATGAACTAAAAAAGGCATATGATGATGAGGCTGCAAAAATAAAATCTTTTGTTGACAAACAAAAAAGCGTTGCCTATGTGACAATCGGGGATGTTTCAATATACAGCACATTTAACTATCTTGCAGATAGGATAAAAAAATACGGTATTGATATTGAAATTGCTGCGGGAATACCGTCTTTTATTGCTCTTTCGGATAAAGTGGGTGTGCCGTTGGTTTTAAAAGGAGAGAGTTTTGCTATAGTTGAAATGAACAAAGGGGTAGATTACATTTTAAAACTTTTTGAACTTGTTGATTCAATTGCTGTTTTAAAAATTAACAACAGGATAGATGAACTTTTTGAGATAAAAAATAAAATTGAGCTTGAGTATGCATACATCGGAACAAAACTCTATATGGAGGATGAAAAAATAAGGGATTTATTAACGGCTCAAAAAGAGGAGATTAAAAATGCATACCTCTCTTTGGCTGTATTGAAAAAGAAGTAGTTTATGAAGGGTGTGAATATAGAGCAGAAGAGTTTTGATATTATAGATGAGCATGTTGACCTTGGTAGGTTTGATGAAAAGGAAAAGTTTGTTGTAAAAAGAATAATACATGCATCTGGAGATTTTGAGTTTGCCAATTCGGTTATTTTTTCAAAAGGCGCTGTTGAACAGGGCATGTCTGCCGTTTCTTCGAAATGGGATGTAGTATGTGATGTTAATATGGTCAAAATAGGTATAACCGAAGATTATGCAAAAAAATGTTCACTCAATCTTCACTGTTTTATAAACGAACCTGAAGTTGTTGAATATGCCAAAAAGAACGATAAAACAAGGGCTGAAAGCTCTATAATCTATGCCAATGAAAAATTTGAGAATATTATTTTTGTTATAGGCAATGCTCCTACAGCTCTTTTAAAGATTGTTGAACTGTATAGAAATAGTTTATTAAAACCTTCTTTTGTTGCTGCATTTCCTGTTGGATTTGTGGATGCTGTTTACTCAAAAGAGCTGCTTTGCAAAACAGGCTTGGATTTTATTACAAATAAGGGTACAAAAGGCGGCAGTGCGGTTGCTGCAAGTGCTTTTAGGGCTATTCTTAAAATGGTTTGTGGTGATTTATGATACTTATTCTTGGCGGAACTGTTGATACTCACAGGGCTGTTGAGTTGATGAAAGATGAAGAATTTTTAATATCGGTAGCCACAGATTATGGATACAGCTTGTTTAATGAAAAATATCCCAACAAGGTTGTAAAAAAGAAATTTGATAAAACAACACTAACAAGATTTATAGCAGAAAACAGCGTAGTTGAAATAGTGGATACAACACATCCTTATGCAAAAGAGATATCCAAAACAGCAAAAGATGTTGCAAGGGCGTTAAATATTAAATATGTCCAAAAAAAGAGAGATTTTCTTGATGAAGACAAGGTATCCTATGATAAAGCCGTATTTGTTGATAATGTAAACGAAGCCTTGACCTTTTTGAAGTCCAACTGCAGTACAATTTTGTTTTCCATAGGTTCAAAAAAACTGAATTATTTCAAAGAGTTTAGGGATTCTTCATATTTTAGGATTTTGCCGTTCGAGGAGTCCATAAAAAAATGTAGAGAGATTGGAATAGATTACACGCGAATAATAGCCATGCAGGGACCGTTTTCTGAAAATATTGATAAGGTTTTTATAGAAGAGTTCGGTATTGATTGTGTTGTTTCTAAAAACAGCGGAAAAGAAGGCGGTCTTTTGGAAAAAATAGAAGCAGCAAGAAGGACAGGCATTTATATCGTTATTATTGGTTCGATTTGATTTCTTTTTATAATAATTCTTCAAATTCTTTTTCGGGAAGCGGTTTTGAAAATAGATATCCTTGAATAAAGTCACATCCGAACTCTTTTAAGAGCTCAAACTGTTCCTTTTTTTCAACACCTTCTGCTATTGTTTTCATGTTTATATCCTTGGCAAGCGCAATGACTGTTTTCACCACAGACTTGGTGTTGTTGTCATAAAGCATCTTTCTTATAAACGATATGTCTATTTTTATGTAGTCGATTGGGAGTGACGATAGATATGATAAAGATGAATATCCTGTGCCACAATCATCTATAGAAAGCCTGAATCCGTATTTTTTCAACTCATCAAGTGCGGATTGTGAATTTTTAATATCTTCTATAAACAGGCGTTCTATTATTTCTATGTTTATAAGATTTGGGTCAAGGTTTAGCGATTTTGTGTTTGATATGAATTTATCTGCAAAGTCATATTTTTCAAAGCTTGTTGGTGATATGTTTATTGAAATGGGTAGGGATACTGCATAACTATTTTTCCATTCTGCTTGTTTTTTTGAAACCTCTTCAATCAGCCAGTCTTCTACCTCGCTAATTGTTCCGCTTTCTTCAAGAAATGGTATAAATTCCATTGGCGGTATGATTTTGTTGTGTTTTTTTCCATCTTATGAGAGCCTCAGCTCCTGCAATCTTGTTTGTTTTTATATCGAAATAGGTCTGGTAGTAAAGAATAAATTCTCTGTTTTTTAAGGCGTTTGACAGTGCGGTTTTTAGTTTGAGTCTTTTTTTGGCTTTTATTTTTAAATTCTCTTTATAAAATCCAAAACCTTCTTCTTTGTTTTTAACATCAAAAAGAGCTATTTCAGCCTTTTCCATGAGCGTTTCGGCATCCTTTGCATCTTTGGGGAATATGCTTATGCCTGTATTAAAAGATATGTATATTGTTGAATCTTCGATAATATACGGTTTTGAAAGATTGTCTATAAGTGTCACAAGTATGGTGTAGATATCTTCTTCGTTTTTAATGTCTTTGATGATTATACCGAATTTGTCCGATTCGAGTTTTGAGATTGCATCGTATTTGCGTAAATAGTTTTTAAGCCTTTCTGTTATTTTCAAAAGAATCTTGTTTCCCATCTCAAAACCGTATGCATGATTTATCATAGAAAATCTTATTGGATTTATAACAGCAACAGCTCAAAAAGGTTTTCGTATTCTGCCCTTTTTATAAATTCTTTCAATGAAGACAAAAATGATGTTCTTGTTATCAAGCCGGTCAGCGGGTCTTTGTTTAGGTTTTCTTCTATTATTTTTTTGAAGTTCGAGACTTTCTGATATATCCCTACCCATGGCTATGTAGTATTTTTTGTTATCCTTGGATTTATACGGTGTTATATTGATAAGTGCTTTTACAAACCTCGAATATTTTGCTTTGTATGTCATCACACCTGAGTATGTTTTCCCGGATAAAAGTGTGCTGTAAAAATTTCTTACAAAGTCTCTCGAATAGATTTTTTATGAAAAAATAGAGTGATGTTTGCCTATTAAGTCCTCTTTTTTGTAGCCCAAAAACCTTACTGTATTGTTATTGATATAAACAATGTTGAAATCCTTATCAGTTACTGCAATAAAATCAAAACCGGAACTTATTGCATTTGCAAATATTTCATACCATTTTTCTGTTTCAAGCTTATTCATGTATGCCGATATATCGTATTGAATTTGCTCAAGGAGTTTGTGTATATCTTTATCGAAAAAGTTTTTTTGTTCTGATAGTTCGACCAAGACAGCAGCCGTTTTGTTGTTTTTTGATATGGGCATACTAAAGCATGAGTTAAGATTGTAGAGCTTTATTTGTTTGTGGAAGGGCTTGAGTTTGTTATTTGAAAGTTATGTTGTTTTCAATGTAGATATGACCTTTTTTGATGGATTTGATAAGCGGAAGTTCTTGAGAGCATGGCGCTGTTTTAATTTTATGTTCAAGAAAATCAAGCAATTGTTTGTAATTTCCGTTTTTTGTGTTGTGTGAGAATATATTTACAATTTCATTATTTTTTACAGTTGCAACAAAAGACAGAGTAGCTCCCAGAATATCAATCATTAGCTTTGGAAGTTTTTTAAATATTCCATCCTCATTGTCTGTTTTTATTATCAGTTGGTTGATGCTGTAGAGCATTTTATATATGTTGGATATCTTTTCTATTTGTCTGTTGAGCTCTATCCGTTTTGTTATATCTCTTGCTATATTCACATATCTTTCAATCTTTTCGTTGACTGTGATTGGAACGATGACGGAATCGAGATAAAATAAGGAGCCTTCCTTTTTTCTGTTTGTGAAAACACATTTACACTGTTTGCCTTTTGTTATACTGTCGTACATTTTTTTGTAAAAATCGCTTGAATGGTAGTTTGATTTGAATATTGAGAGATTTTTGCCTACAAGCTCTGCTGCTGTATAACATGAAATTGTTTCTGCTGCTTTGTTTACCTTAAGAATTACACCTTTATTGTCTGTAACAAACACCCAATCTGTTGATGCCGAAAAGGCGTTGTCCAATATTTTCAATTCTTTGTCTTTCTCTATTTTTTCTAAAGCAAACGATATATCAACCTGTATCTGTTTTATAAGGGATAGATATTTGTCTGATAATATATCGGCTATATTTGAGTATAAAATCAGTATATATTCTATTTTGTCTTTTTTGAATAACGGTATGGAGCATGCCGAATATACACCGAGTGCCTTTTGATGGCCTCTCCATACAGACATACCGTTATCTTTAAATATATTATCATAACTGCTATCTTTTTTGATCTATATACTCTTCCAACTGTACCTTGTCCTTCCGGTATGGCTTCGTCTACCGATACGGTTATTTGTTTAAAGCGTTTTTTATGATTTTCTCCTCCAAGCATTATTTTTGGTTTAAAGAGTTTTGTTGATTTGTTTATCTTTCCCAGTACGACAAGCTTAAATTCGGTATAATTATATAGTATATCGCAAACTTTATTGAGAAGTTCCTCTTCGTTTTCGACTCTTACTATAAGTTGATTAATATCGGATAGTATTTGATAAAACTCTTCGAATATTTTTCTGTGTGTGATATCAAAAACCATAACAAGTCCTGCCGGTTGATTATTGAATGAGATGGTATATGCAAAATTGATAAGGGGTCTTATGGAACCTTCTTTTATTTTATAAAAAACCTCTTTATATTCTCATAAAAAATTTTCGTCCTTTATATGTCTATCCATATTTTTTATTGCTTCTTGTTTATTTTCACCATCAAGCATATCGGACAGCTTTATATTGTTAAGCAGCTCATGTTCCGAATAACCTGTCATATTGCAGAAAGCCTTGTTGGCATAGGCAATTTGTCCGTTTGTTGTATATATGTATATTCCGAATTTTTCTGAGCTGTTTAGAGTTTTTAAAAAAATATCCCCAAGAGAGGGTATTTCATTTTCCATTTTGTTTTTTCCTTGTGGTAAAAGATTTATTTTTATAGAGATTTTTCCAAAACTTTATTCTTTTTCATTTTAAGTCAAATTGTTCATATAGTCAATATACTGTATGTTGGCAGAAAAGAAAGTTTTATTTAATATATATAATAAATAATAAATGTAATATAAAATATATACAGGATATTTTTGTAAAATTAAGTACAAAAGATTGAAAATATTAGCATATAATCTAAACAATTTAAACAATAAACACATAGTTAAATAAATTTATTGACACTTTAAATTGCTTGTTGTATATTTAGGCAGACATTATAAGTTAATTATATTTTATATGGGAGGGCGAACATGCGCGACAAATTAGAGAAGCTCAAAGAGTTAGAAGCACAAGCCGAACTTGGTGGAGGTGAAAAAAGAATTGAAAAACAGCATGCTCAGAGCAAACTCACAGCAAGAGAAAGAATTAAATTATTGCTTGATGAGGGTAGTTTTGTTGAATTTGATAAATTTGTTACACACAGGTGCCAAGATTTTGGAATGGAAAAGCAGAAAATCTTGGGCGACGGTGTTGTAACGGGATATGGAACAATTGACGGAAGACTTGTTTATATATTCAGCCAAGATTTTACCGTTTTTGGTGGTTCTCTTTCCGGTGCTTTTGCAAAGAAGATATGCAAGATTATGGATTTAGCAACAAAGACCGGAGCACCTGTTATTGGGCTGAACGATTCGGGTGGTGCAAGAATTCAAGAGGGTGTTGAATCTTTGGCGGGATATGCTGATATTTTCCTAAGAAATGTTCTATCTTCAGGTGTTGTGCCTCAGATTTCCGTTATTATGGGACCAACAGCCGGTGGTGCAGTTTATTCACCTGCTGTTACAGACTTTACAATTATGGTCAAAAACTCAAGCTTCATGTTTATTACAGGACCCGATGTTATAAAGGCTGTTACAGGTGAAGAGATTACAAAAGAGGAACTCGGTGGTGCCGATGCCCATACAACAAAAACCCAGGTTGCACACTTTGCAGCAGAAAATGATGAAGATGCTTTAATGATAGTAAAAGAGCTCTTGCAGTTCATACCTCAAAACAATATGGAAGATCCCCCATATAAACCAACAGATGACCCTGCAAATAGAAGAGATGAGTCTATCTATGATTTGATTCCATCAGACCCCAACAAACCGTACAACATGAAAGATTTGATTGCCAAGGTGGTTGATGATGGATATTTCTTTGAGGTTCAGGAAAGCTATGCAAAGAATATGATTGTTGGATTTGCCAGATTAAACGGAAGGTCTATCGGTATAGTTGCAAATCAGCCGCAGTTCTTTGCAGGTGCGCTTGATTATAAGGCTGCCATTAAAGCTGCAAGATTTATCAGATTCTGTGATGCATTCAATATTCCGATTATTACCCTTGAAGACCAACCAGGGTATATGCCGGGTGTTGCACAAGAGCATAACGGTGTTATTATACACGGTGCAAAATTGCTTTATGCATATGCTGAAGCAACGGTTCCGAAAATTACATTGATTACAAGAAAAGCATATGGTGGAGCATATGATGTTATGGCATCAAAACACTTCAGAGCAGATGTGAACTATGCTTATCCGATAGCTGAAATTGCAGTTATGGGACCAGATGGTGCCGTTAATATTCTCTTTAGAAAAGAGTTGGCTGAGGCTGAAAATCCTGTTGAGAAAAAAGCCGAACTGGTTCAAATGTATAGGGATAAATTTGCCAATCCTTATGTTGCAGCAGGATTGGGATATCTGGATGAGGTTATCGACCCTGCCGATACGAGATTGAAACTGATACAGGCTTTGGAGTTAACCAAGAATAAGAGGGAATCCAATCCTCCAAAGAAACACGGGAATATCCCACTATAAAAAGGAGGTAATATAATGACTAAAGAGTTTAAGAAGGTTTTAATAGCCAATAGGGGAGAGATAGCCATAAGAATAGCAAGAGCCTGTAGAAAGATGGGTATTGAGACTGTTGCTGTATATTCTGAGGCTGATAGAAATGCTCTCCATGTCAGATATGCGGATGAAGCCTATTTTATAGGCGGAGCTGCTGCAGCCGAATCATATCTTGTTATAGATAAAATAGTTGAGGTTGCTGTAAAATCCGGTTGTGATGCTATTCACCCTGGATATGGATTTTTGGCTGAAAATTCCGAATTTGTTAAGGCATGCGAAGCAAACAATATAACATTTATAGGACCAAATACAGAGTCTATGTATATTCTTGGTGATAAGACAAGAGCAAGACAAAAAATGATGGCAGCAGATGTTCCTGTTGTTCCCGGAATGAAAGACCCTGTAGCAGATTTGAACGATGCTCTTGCAAGGGCAGACGAGATAGGATACCCCATAATGTTCAAAGCCTCCGCAGGAGGCGGCGGTAAAGGAATGAGGCTTATAAACAGTGAAGAGGAATTTAAAGAGGTTTATGATTTGGCTAAAGGTGAGGCTTTGAATGCCTTTGGTGATGACAGAATGTATATTGAAAAAGCCATTATCAACCCCCGCCACGTTGAGGTCCAGATAGCAAGAGATAAACACGGCAATGCTATTCACCTTTATGAAAGAGAGTGTTCAATACAAAGAAGACATCAGAAGGTTATAGAGGAATCACCTTCTATGGCTATCAATGAAGAAGTTAGACAAAAAATGGGTGAAGCGGCTATTAGGGCTGTTGCTGCTGCTGATTATGACAGTGTGGGAACGGTTGAGTTTCTAGTTGATAAAGATATGAATTTCTACTTCCTTGAGGTTAATACAAGACTTCAGGTTGAGCACCCTGTTACCGAAATGGTTACAGGCATAGATATAGTAAAACTACAGATAGAAATAGCAGAAGGCAAAGAAATCCCCTATAAACAGGAAGACATTAAGCAGGTTGGTCATGCCATAGAATGCCGCGTATATGCGGAAGATCCCGATAAGAACTTTATGCCATCACCTGGTGTTATAACAGGCTTGCGCCTGCCTGGTGGACCAGGTGTTAGGGTTGATTCGGGTGTTTATTCAAAGGGTGAGGTTCCAATATATTACGATCCTATGGTTGCAAAACTTATTGTATGGGATGTGGACAGAGAAAATGCCATAGCAAGAATGAAAAGAGCCCTAAAAGAGTATGTTGTTAAGGGTATTAAAACAACAATTCCGTTCCATCAGAAGGTTTTAAGGAACGAAAATTTCATAAAGGGCAATATCAGCACGGATTTTGTTGATAAAGAGGTTTTGGCTGAGCCGCAGCCAAGAGAGGGTTCATTGGAGGTTGCAATAGCAGCAGCAGCAATTAAAGAATATCTAAGAGAAAGAGAGCTGCAGAATAAACTTGTAGAATTTAACGAAACATGCTCATCAGGAAGCCCATGGAGAGAAGCTGGCAGAAGAAGTGCAATGTTTGGTGCAAGTTTCGGAGATATATACAAGTATTCAACCTAAAATTTTTAAGGAGAAGTGTATGGCATATATAGCTAAGATAGATAAGGTAGAGTATACAGTTAATGTAAAAGAGGTTGATGCAAACAAGTTTGAGGTTATAATTGACGACAAATCATACATTGTCGATACTCAACTTACGGAATCAAGCGTATATTCATTGATTGTAAACGGAAAATCTTATGAGACAGATGTTGACTATCATGACGGTGTGTACAACATTTTAACAGAAGGCGACCTCTTTAAGATTGAAGTTATAGATGAGCTTAAGAAAAAGATGATGGAAAGAAGAGGCGGAGGAGCAGCTGAGGGTAAACAGATTATCAAATCCGAGATGCCTGGAGCCATTATTGATGTTAAGGTTAATGTAGGGGATGAGGTTAAAGAAGGTGATGTTCTCTTGATTCTTGAGGCTATGAAGATGCAAAACGAGATAAGATCACCAAAAGATGGAGAGGTTAAAGAGGTCTTTGTAAAAGCCGGCGAAAATATCGAAGCCGATGCAAAGATGGTTGTTGTGGAATAAAATACAGTTGGTGGCGGCCTTTTTAGGCTGCCGCTTAATTTAGATTTTAGAGGTTTTAAAATTGAAAAAAATTGTTTTTATTCTTATATTGTTTTTAATGTTTCTATCTCCAAAGCAGTCCATTTCTGGTGGAGTTTGTAGTTTTATTGGTTCTGATGAGAGCTGTCAAAATGCAGCGGTGGGCTCTTTGTGTGATATAGACGGCACAGAGGGTATGTGTGCTCCAAAAAGCAGAGCTGCCGGAATAATAAGCTGTGCTTGTGTAGTAGGAAGGCCTCATAAGATGCATAAATGCAGTAGGGGGTATAGGTGGTCTCCTGTAAAAAATCAGTGTATCAAGCCTATGGGCTCAAGTCCTGACGGCAGCGTTAACTGTATTCCGCCGTACTATTGGTATGGACCTGACAATAATTGCGAAATACTGTTTTAATTTGTTTTTTATTGTATATATAGAAACGATACTGCTTGACAATAAAACTTAGCTGTTGTATACATAATATGATTGTAGCATAATTTTATATGTTCAATTACATTTTGCAAGGAGATAATTAAGATGATTACTTTGTTTGAAGAAGACAATCACAAGAATGTAATGTTTAGTGATTTAACAAGCGGACTAATGATTCAATCCAATCAACACATAATAATTTATAATGATGAGGCAATGATACTTGACCCTGGTGGACATAAGGTTTATTCTAAACTCTTTTCTGGGCTTTCAGATGTTATGCCGTCCAAGAATCTTAAATATCTGTTTTTTTCCCATCAGGACCCTGATATCATAGCATCTGCAAATGCTTGGCTTATGATATCAAAAGCCGAAGCTTTTTTGTCTGAGTTGTGGATAAGATTTATACCCCATTTCGGGGTTGACGAATTCGTTTCATCAAGGATTAAACCTATACCGGATGGCGGTATGCTGATAAATTTAGGCGGTGTTGACTTGAAGGTTCTGCCAGCCCATTTTTTGCATTCTGCCGGAAATTTTCAAGTTTATGACCCTGTATCAAAAATACTATACTCAGGGGATTTGGGCGCATCTTTGGGTGCAGATTATGATGTTGTTGAAAACTTTGAAAATCATATTCAGTATATGGATGGTTTTCATAGGAGATATCTACCGTGCAACAAGGCGGTGAAGCTGTGGGTTGATATGGTCAGAAATCTAGAAATAGATATGATAGCGCCGCAGCACGGTGCTGTTTTTAATACACCTGAGATGGTAAAGAATTTTATAGACTGGATAGAATGGCTGCCTTGCGGTGTTGATTTGATGAAAGAGGGATTCAATATACCCTAAAATAGGCTTACAGTAATTTCTTTTTTACAGCTTTTATTTTATGTGTTATCCTTTTGTTTTCAAGATAAGCAGTAAGAATATCTTGTTTATCGGCGGTGGACGGGTAGCTTTTAGAAAAATAAAATCTCTTTTAGATTATAGTCCCAATATACATGTTGTTTCAAATGAGTTTCACGACGGCATACTTAGACTTGCAGATAATAAAGAATTAACCGTAATTAAAAAAAAAGCCCAAATAAATGACATTGATTCCTGTTTTGATTTTGTGTTTGTGTGTACGGATGATTACAATACAAACAGGGCAGTTGTAAGAGTCTGCAAACAAAAAAACATACCGGTTAATGTTGCAGATAATCCTGCTGAGTGCGATTTTTTTATGCCGGCCTTGATAGATAAAGGCGATTTCTTAATTGCCGTATCTTCAAAAGGCAAGAATCCTTCAAAATCCAAAAAAATTAAAGAAATTTTATTGAGCCTTATGAAAAATGTATCTTTATAAAATTGTTTTTCCCATAGCATTAAATTACGGTTTTATCTATAAATCCGATGAAAAAATAGAGATAGGTATGAGGGTTTTGGCTCCGTTTGGTAAAAAAAATAAAATAGGTATAGTGTGGGATGAAGCAGACAATGCCGAGGGTTTTGAACTTAAAAGCATAAAATCTATACTTGATGATTACCCTTTGATTGACAGCAAATTAAAAAAAACAATTGAATTTTGTGCAAGTTACTATTTGACAAATCTGGGTCTTGTAGTAAGAAGTGCATTTCCAAAACGCATTTTCGAAAAGGAAGAGCTTCTTGATTTAAAAACAACAAATCCCAATATTTTTTCAATAAACCCAGGGTATACTCTAAACGACGAGCAGAGAGCCGTTTATGAATCAATCAAGCAGGAAAATTTTAGTGTAAATCTCATATTCGGTGTGACAGGAAGCGGAAAGACCGAAATTTACATAAAGATTATTGAAGATATGATAAAGCAGGGCAGAAAGGCTGTTGTGCTTGTTCCTGAAATCGTGTTGACGCCGCAGTATATAGATATTTTTTCAAATCGATTTTCAAAAGAAATTATAAGTGTAATACATTCAAGGCTGACACCTAAGAACAAGTTGGACAACTGGATTTCTTTTGTGAAAGGCGAGAAACTTATATTGATAGGCACTCGCTCTTTGGTGTTTACAGATTTTAAGGATGTGGGTGTTATTGTTGTGGATGAGGAAAATGATGAGTCGTACAAACAGGAGAACGAACCGAGGTATAATGCCAAAGATTTGGCGATATACAGGGCAAAACAGTACGATATACCTGTAATATTGTGCTCTGCAACACCTACGATAGAAACATACTACAAAGCCATTGAGGGAAAATTTAATCTTTTTAGGTTAGATAAACGCATAAAAAATATAGCTCTTCCCAGTGTTGAGGTTATAGGCATCGAAAAAGGCAGCCTTTTGTGTGATTATACAATAAAAAAAATCAAAGAGACTCTGGATGGCAAAAAAACCGCTGCCGTATTGTCCAACAGAAGGGGTTTTTCTAACTATATTGTCTGTAGTGATTGCGGTTATTTGTTTGTTTGTCCAAACTGCAGTGTTTCTTTAACCTATCATAAAAATACAAATGATCTTAAATGTCACTGGTGTGAGGCAAGATTCAATATACACAAGGTTTGTCCGAAGTGCGGAAGTCCAAACATAGAAGAACGTGGGGTTGGCTCACAAAAAATTGAAGAGTATTTAAAAAAGATTTTTCCGGATAAAGATATTGAAAGATTTGACAGGGATTCGGTATTGTCAAAAAAAGAGTTTGACAGGATTATAGATAAGCTAAAAGACGGCAGGATAGATATTCTTGTTGGGACACAGATGCTCTCAAAAGGACACGATATATCAAAAATAGGTCTTGTTGTTGTATCCAATCTTGAAGAGTTGTTTGGTTTTCCCGATTTTAGAGCTCAAGAAAAGGCTTTGTCTTTGGTTATACAGACAGCAGGACGCAGTGGAAGACAGGAAAAAGGCAGTGTTATTATACAAACAGCTTCAGGCGGTGGAGAGCTTATAGAGTATATAAAAAACCATGACTACGAATCCTTTGCAAAAAAAGAACTAATAACAAGAAAACAGTTTGGGTATCCGCCTTTTGGCAGACTTGTGCGTGTGATTATTGAATCCAAAAACAGGCAGAAAGCTCAAAAAACAGCAAATGAGATAGCTGTTATCTTAAAAAAAAGCGAGAGTATATTGGGACCATCTGAGTGTCCTATCTTTAAATTGAGGAACAACTACAGATATCATATACTCATAAAAACGGTTAAAATCTTAAAAACTACAGCATTCTTAAAAGAGAATGTGGGAGGTTTTAAAGAAAAAGTGCATTTTGATGTTGACCCGATAAGTTTTTTTTAATATAATTTGCAACCTATTTTTAGAGAGGGGTGATTTTATTGCCAGGCGTATTTATTGGCGAAAACGAGAGCTTTGAGGATGCGTTAAGAAGGTTTAAGAAGCAGTGTGAGAAAGCTGGGATTCTTTCTGAGATTAAAAAGAGAGAACACTACGAAAAACCCAGTGTAAAGAAGAAGAAAAAAGCACTTGCAGCAAGGAAAAAGATGCTGAAACGCCTAAAAAAGGTTAGACGATAGCCCCTGGATTTGTCGAGGGGCTATCTATATGAATCATTATCTTTTTAAATATTCCATAGAAAAATCAAAAGAGTATTTCATAAATAAAAGGGTTTCATCTGTTGCTGTTTATTCTCCCTCATCCTTCAAAATAGAATTTTCAAATTCAAAATACGGTTTATATATAAATCTTTCTTCGCAAAACAGCTTTTTATTCCCCACAAGCCGTTCTTTGGATGTGCAAAAAATAAGTGATGCAGTTTTTCTTGTTTTTTTAAAGAAGAAACTTCCCTCTTTAACATTAAACAAAATCGAACATAGAGGCTTGGAAAGGGTTGCTTCTTTCATTTTTGAAGATAGAAGAGGTAGTATCAGTAACAGCTTTAGATTTATAATAGAAATGATGGATAGGCACACCAATGCTGTCTTTAGCAGTGAAAACCTTGAAATCATACAAGCATATAAACATACAAACTCATATAGACAGATAATGCCCCATAAAAAGTATGAGCCGCCTGTTTTGGAAATGCCCGATTTGCTTTTAGAGGATACAAAAAAACTGCTTTTGAGGTTTAGGCATAATGAAAACATACTTGGTTTAAACGGAAATTTGAGGGCTTTGGTTAAAGATGATAATAGTTTTTTGAAATTTGTGTCACTTGTTGGTGAAACTTTTTCCAAAAAGGAGTTTAAGCTTTACCTTCACAACAAAAATCAGGTTTATCCTTTTGCATTGTCGAATGAGTCGGTAGAGGTTGATGAGGATTTTATTTTCGAAAACTTTATACTAAAACCAAAACTTAACGAGTTTCTAAACAGAAAGAAAAATCTGGAAAATATTTTAACAAAAAGGTTAAAATCTCTTAAAAAGCGTTATGCAAAGGTTCAAAAAGAGTTAGACAGTGCCAGTAATTACGACAAGTATAGAATTTTTGCAGAAAATTTACTTGCAAATCCGAATCTTGATACACTGCATAAAAATTCCGTAACCCTTAGTGATGTTTACACACAGCAGCAAATAACGATACAGTTAAACCCCGATATCACGATTTTTGACAATGCGCAGAAATATTTTAAAAAATTCAAGAAGGCAAAAAAAAGCCAAGAAAGAATAAAAAAAAGAATAGAAGAGACAGAGGATGAGATAAAGTTTATTGAACAGCTTATATTCGATATTGAAAATGCTGAAGATGAAAAGGAGCTGGACGATATAAAGGATATTATGATTAAAGAGTCCATTGTAAAAACAGGCAGCAGCAAACCCAAACAAAGCTCATATAAACCCTATGAGCATATAAAAATAGAGGACTTTGACGCATATATAGGCAAAAACGCAAAGGGAAACGACTACATTACATTAAAGCTTGCAAACAAGAATGATTTATGGTT
>JALWEJ010000094.1 GCA_027014115.1 Desulfurellales bacterium | reverse complement strand
ATTTATAATTAAAAGTTATAATAAGTTAAAAAATCTACAAAAATTTTTGTGAGCGAGGCAACATGTCCTTGCCTTAAAGCAATCCTCAGCTGCCGTTTGATAGTTATATTTTTAAGCTCTACTTTCACAATCTCTTTTAGCAGGATTTCCTTTTCTATTGATTTTTCCGAAACAAGCGCAATGCCGTCAAAATCACACAGAAAATTTTTTATCGCTTCCGTACTGCCCAAATGTATAAAAATATTCAGCTTATCAAAGTTTATATTTTGATTTTTAAAGGCGTTTTGAATCACTTCGAGCGTGCCTGAGCCCTTTTCTCTCAACACAATAGGAATTTCATAGAGGTCTGCGACGGATATCAGCTTTCTTTTTGAGTAGACACTGCTTGCACCCGTAATAACAACTATTTCATCCTCAAAAAAATTAACATATTTGATATTTGGATGAGAAACCTCGTTTTCCACCAATGCCGCATCGACCTCACCCTCAAGCAGTTTCTGCTCCATTTCATAAGAATTACCGTTGTATAAAAAAAGTTGAATATTCGGATAGAGCTTATGAAAAGCAGCTATCGCTTTCGGCAAAAGATACTGCAGTATGGTTGAGCTTGCCCCTATGCGCAGCTCTCCTTTGAATGTATCGTTCAACGCCCCTATTTTAAATTCTACTTCTCTGTATAAATCGTTTATCTTCTTGAAGTAGCCATAAACCATCTCTCCTGATTTTGTTAAATATATTCTGCTGCCTTTACGATGGAAAAGTGTTGTATTCAACCTATTTTCCAATTCTTTTATGTGGTTTGTTACAGCCGGCTGGCTAATAAACAGCTCTTTGGCCGCCTTTGAAAAACTTAGATTTTCCGCAGCCTTTAAAAAAACTGTATCTCTATAATCCATACCATACCGCCTTTGCATTAGGTTTTTTATGAGAAATTATCCGCAATACCGTCATTTCAATACTCACACTATACACAAAGCAAAGCAAAAATCAACTAAACTTATTCAATGCTTTTTCTTAGATTTGTGCAATGATATAGCCAAGAACTGTACAAATTCTGCACAGTGTATAAAAAAAGAAAAATTTATTTCTTTTTTTCGTAAAATTAGGTAATGAAAAATCAAAAAGTGTTTTTTTGCAATAGAAATTATGGTAAAATATAACTTATGAAAAATATTGTATTTATGCAGCAATAAAAAATAACTCTATTGGCAATAGGAGATGCGTATGAAATCCTACAAAAAAGAACTTTGGTTTAATACAAAAAACAGAATGGAATTTATAAACATAACACCCGATGTTGAAAAAGCCGTAGAAGAAAGCGGTATAACAGAGGGCTTGTGTCTTGTAAATGCAATGCATATTACAGCATCTGTTTTTATAAACGACGACGAAAGAGGTCTGCACCAGGACTACAAAGAATGGCTTGAACAGCTTGCACCGCATGAGCCTATAAACAGATACAGACACAATCAAATAGGTGAAGATAACGGCGATGCCCACATAAAAAGACAGATTATGGGTAGAGAGGTTGTTGTTGCAGTAACAGGGGGCAGACTCGATTTCGGCCCGTGGGAGAAGATATTCTACGGTGAATTTGACGGAAAAAGAAACAAAAGGGTCTTAATAAAAATAATCGGCGAATAGCGTGTTTATAAAGATAAACTTCTGGCTGAAAAAACTCATCAAAGAATGGCTTTTTTTATCCTCGACACTTGGTGTTCTAACAACATCAATCTACTTAAAAAGAATACCCTCATATTCTTTGTCTGATTTTCGCATACTGTTTATAATAGGTATGTTTTTGATAGTTCTAAAGGGTCTTGAAAACTCAAACCTGCTTTTGAGGCTTGCATCATTTGTATCAAAGGGCAGATACACACCGCTCAAACTCATTCTTCTTGTCGGGTTCTTATCTATGTTTATCACAAACGACATAGCTTTGATTATGGTTGTTCCCATCACGCTTGTTATGGATATAAAGCATAAAGATATTGTTGTTGTTCTCGAGGCACTGTCTGCAAATGCTGCAAGCGCACTACTGCCAAGCGGAAATCCGCAGAATATGTTTATCTACTGGTTTTACAATCTCAATCTTTTTGAATTTGTAAAAGCCATATTTCCGTTTAGCGCAATATCCATATCTCTGATAGTATTTACCGCCCTTCTTCTTGGTTCACCAAAAACAAAAAAACTGCCGGTTAGAGACATTAACAGAAATTATATAGTATACTTTTCTCTGCTTTTTTTGATGCTCGGCATACTTTTAAAATTCATACCTGTCTATCTTGGTATTTTTGTCGTTTTGTATGCCCTGCTTTTTGACAAAAAAAGCTTAAACATAGACTATTTTCTGCTTGGCATATTTTTTATGTTTTTCGGATTTACAGATAACATGACACACATATTCCATATATCCTTATCCTCACCCGATGCCGTTTTTGTATTTTCTGCAATGCTTAGTCAGATTATGAGCAATGTTCCTGCAGCGCTTATGCTTGCCGATTTTACAAATAACTATAAAGAGCTTTTATGGGGTGTCAGTGTCGGCGGATTCGGCAATCTGATAGGTTCTTTGGCAAATTTGATAGCATACAGAATATATGTTTCATACAACAAAAATGAGAAAAATATCTTAATAAAGTTTATGGTTTTCGGGTATGCTTTTTTTATTTTTATGTTTCTGTTTAAGTTATTCATCTTTAATCAATAGTTAATCAATCTAAAAATCAAGCTCGCTTTGAATATCAAGTGCGTTAATATAGTAATTTCTATCTTGACTCATGTAAAAGTTAATGTTTTTGAGAAATGAATATTGTTGCTACTTTTTGCATCTGTCGCATATACCCTCTATTGTTACTTTATACTCTAAAACCTCATATCTCTTTTTAATGTCTTCGGGTATATTCAGATTATCAAACTCTCTGCTTTCAAAATCAATAATCCTGCCGCATTTTACACATATAAAATGGTGGTGTTTTTTGGTATTCGGGTCAAACCTTCTTGATTCTCCGCTGTATTCCACACTCTTAATCAAACCTATATCAACAAATGTAGAAAGTGTTCTGTTTACCGTATCAAAAGATATATTGGGAAAAACTTCTCTGACCTTTTTAAATATTTTAACGGTTGCAGGATGTTCTTTTGAACCTACTATCTCGTTATAGATTGCAGCTCTCTGCGGTGTCATTTTAAGATTATGCTTTTTTAAAAGCTTTTTTATGTCGTTATGAGTATTGGACAAATTTTCTTTTTTCACTTAACGATTTTATAATAATTATTATCATTGGTCAAGATAAGATATCAAAAAGAAATTACTTGACAGTTCTTTTTAAACATATATTATCTTAAATAAGAATGATTCCTAATTGTAGTGTAATACAACTACGGAATGATTCAAAAAACTGAAAGAGGAGGTGTATTTATGGGAACAAAAGGAATTTCAATAGTAAACATGGATGTAGATAAGGTTATAGGACTGCTCAACAAAGCCTTTGCAGACGAATGGCTTGCATACTACCAATACTGGCTCGGCTCAAGGGTCGTTGCAGGACCTATGAAAGAGGCTGTCATAACGGAATTAACAGAGCATGCACAGGATGAGCTGAGGCATGCAGAGATGGTGGCAAACAGAATTATTCAGCTTGGCGGTGAGCCTTTGATAACGCCGCAGAAGTGGTTTGATGAAACAAACTGCGGATATGATGCACCGAGTGACTACTTTGTTGAAAAGATACTTGAGCAGAACATAAAAGGCGAACAGTGCGCTATTACCGTTTATAATGACATTTTAACCGAAGTCTCAAATAAGGATCATGTAACCTACAATCTCGCACTCCAGATTCTTGAAGATGAGGTTGAACACGAAGAAGATCTTCAGTCCCTGCTTGAAGATATAGAGGTTATGTTAAAAAAATAAACCTACCTTTGGCGGAAGCTTAGTCTTCCGCCGCTTTTTTATACATGGAATTAACCCACAAAATCAGATTTATCAAAACAACAGTTTTAAATATAGAGAATTTTACTTAGATTTTACCAAGAAAGCATAATATTCCCCCAGCTTGCTTTTAGATATGCTTTTATGGTATGTATTTAGATAATTCTAACAAGCAGGAGGGTAAAGCATGATTATAGTAACAGGCGGTGCCGGATTTATTGGAAGCAATGTTGTAAAAGGCTTAAACAAACAGGGAATTGATGATATAATAATAGTGGACAATTTAACAAACGCACAAAAACAGAAAAATCTCAATACACTTAAATTTTCCGATTATATAGATAAAACGGATTTTATAGAAAACCTTTCTCAATTCAAACACTACAAAATAGATGCAGTCATGCACCAGGGAGCATGCTCAAACACACTTGAAACAGACGGCAGATACATGATGCACAACAACTACGATTATTCAAAAAAACTGCTTAACTTTGCCGTTGAAAATAACGCACGGTTCATTTATGCATCGAGCGCTTCGGTTTACGGAAACGGTGAAAACGGTTTTGAAGAAAATGAAAAAAACGAATACCCTCTGAATGTTTATGCATTTTCAAAATTTCTCTTTGACAGGTATGTGAGAAACACCATAGATAAAGTGAATATACAGATAGTCGGCTTGAGATACTTCAATGTTTACGGTCCGCAAGAAACGCACAAAGACAAAATGGCATCTGTGATATATCACTTCCACAACGAAATAATGGATGATGGAACAATAAAGCTGTTTGAGGGCAGCGGAGATTTTAAGAGGGATTTTGTGTTTGTTGACGATGTTGTTAATGTTAATCTGTTCTTCTTGGAAAATTCTGACAAAAAGGGTATCTACAACTGCGGAACAGGCAAAGCCGAGCCGTTTTTAAAGATTGCCGAAATAATGCAGGGTTTATACGACAATGTCAGATTGGAATTTATAAAATTCCCCGATGAGTTAAAAGGGAAATACCAAGCATTTACGCAGGCGGATATAACATTTTTAAGAAACAGCGGATACACACAACCATTTACAAATCTTGAAGATGGTGTAAAACAATATGTGGAACTGCTCAAACAATCAGACGGTTACTACAGATAGATTTGATGTTTAAACAAAAATCAATTCTGATTTTTTCTGCCATATTGATGCTGCTTACATCCTGCTCAACAATACAAACACAAAAGTTTACTCTCAATACTCAGACAAAATATAAACGCAGCTTCAAAATCTGTAAAAAACTAATCGATTTAAACAATAAAGAGCTGATGTTTATTGCAGAAAATACAAAAAATCACAACAAAAACATACAACAGGCAGTATACAGCATAAAAAAAGCTTATCTCGAATTTAAAATTTCAAAAACAAACCTATTTCCTGAGATTGATTTAAATTTTAGCCCCTCTGAAAATATATCAAAAAACAAAAACTCACAAACAACAAAATCAAAAAAATACTCTTTGGGCTTATCCACCCAATATGAAATAGATTTGTGGGGAAGGATTTCATCAGGCATTAAAATTTCACAACTCGGCACACTTAAAACAAAAGAAGCTTATAATACATTAAAAATCACAACCGTATCAAATGCTCTATCCGAATGGATTGAAATTACTGCGTTAAATAAAAAAATAGACATTGATAAAAAGAAAATCAAAATTCAAAAAACGGTTGTTTTGCTCAACAAGAATCGGCTCAAAACGGCTCAAATTAATGTACCGCAACTTGCAAATTCAATCAAAAAACTAAAATCTTTAAAAATCGCACTATCCAAACACATACAGCAAAAAGATATACACAAGCAAAAACTTGCTTTTTTAATGGGTATGGATAACGTAGCAAAACTCAATATTAAAACATCGAACCTGCCAAAATTTTATCTAAAAAAGGATATAAAAATACCCGTAAAATTCCTATTGAAAAGACCCGATGTAAAAAATGCCGAATTATCTATTGCATCCAAAATTTATTCATATAAAGCACAAAAAGCCGATATGTTTCCCAAGCTTACACTCTCATCAAATATAACATACACATCAAACACATTGTCACATATATTTGACAACTGGGCGTTTTCACTTATCGCTAATGTATTTTACCCACTAATCGACTACAACAAAAAAACTCTCAGAACAAAAGAGGCAAAAATAGAAATAAAAAATGCCGTTTTAGAGTATAAACAGACACTTTTAAATGCAGCTATGGAACTTGAAAACACATTATCCTCATTGAATTATGCATACTCAAGAATAAAAAACACAAAAGAAAAACTAAAACTGCAGCAAATAATATATGCACAAAATAGAAGCCTGTATGCGAGTCTTCAAAAAAGTCTTATAGAGACCTTATCAAGCAAGATAGATATGCTCGATTTGGAATCCGACCTAATAGATGCCGAATCCGAATATATATTGAACGCCATAGGGTTGTGCAAAGTATTGGGTGTTGATATATCAAATTTTATTGGAGAAGAAAATGGAAAACGGATATACAAAAACAGATAAACAAAAACTGAAGGCAGCCTTCACCATATTAGCCATACTTATAAGCGGATTTTTGATATTTTCATACCTTATGCACCACAAAAAAAAGATAAAAAGAGTAAAACCACACACAATAACTATCTATGTGAATACACAAAAAGTACAAACCGTCAATACAAACTACCAAATACCGGCATACGGCAGAATAAAACCGTCAAAACAAATAACTCTCTTTCCTCAGGTTTCAGGCAAAATAATCTATATCAATCCTTCATTCTATGAGGGCAGCTTTGTTAAAAAACACGATTTGCTTGTCAAAATAGATGATGCAGATTACAAACTGAAGGTAAAGATTCAACAAGCAAAACTTGAATCATTAGAAGAAGACTTAAAAATACAAATAGGCAAGAAAAAAGCAGCAAAAATTGAGTTATATTACGCAAAAAAATTCATTAAAAACCTAAGCAGGCAGTCGCAGTATCTTCTTCTTCAAAAACCCTACACCAAAAAGATTATAGACAGTATAAACATAGCAAAATCGGAGCTTGAAAATGCCAAACTCAACTTAGAAAGAACAGCCATCAAAGCACCTTTTGATGCATATATACTAAACAAATATATTGACAAAGGCAGCACGGTATCACCCTCAAGTAAAATTGCAGACCTTGTATATGCCAAGGAGTTCTACATCGAGGCTTTAATAAACTATAACGACATTAAATATATTAATTTAGATAATACGACAAAGGCGCAGTTTGAAACAGCAAACCAAAAAACCTACGCAGCATTCAAATCCATAAGCAGATCGACAGATCAAGACGGCATCATGGCAAAACTTATTTTTTCATTTACGCCCACAAAAGATATTACCAAATACATCATTTTAAACAACTATGTATCTGTGACAATTATGGGAAAAAAACTCGACAATATATGTAAAATACCTATAAATGCTTTAAGAGACAATAACACCGTCTGGCTCTATAAAAACTCAAAACTGCACATCAAAAAGATAGATGTGACCTTTAAAAGTAAAAAATATGCTTATACATACGATTTAGGAAAAAATGACGAGATAGTTACATCAAACATCGCACTTCCCATAGAGGGCATAAAGCTAAAAAAGATTGACAAAAATGAACAATAACAAAAGATTTAAAGGTGCAATCGGATGGTTTATAGAAAACCCCGTTGCCGCCAACATGCTGATTCTTTTTTTAATCATAGGCGGATTGTATTACTCAACAACAATAAAACAGGAGGTTTTTCCCGAATACAGCTTGGATATGGTTGTTGTTGAGGTTGAATATCCATCGGCAACACCTGAGGATATAGAAAAAGGTATACTCCTACCTGCTGAAGAAGCGGTAGAGGGCATAGACGGTATCGATAAAGTTACCTCAACAGCAAAAGAAGGAATCGGCAAAGTAACAATAGAAGCGTCACTCGGCACAAATATAAATCAGCTATATCAGGATGTTCAAAGCGCAGTAGACAGAATAAAAACTTTCCCGAAGGATGCTGAAAAACCGAAGGTTTATATACCTTCAAGAAAAAAAGAGGTTATAGAACTAATAATCTACGGCAGCCAAGATGAACAGACCCTAAGAAAAACAGCCGAGTTTGTTAGGGATAGGTTATTGGAAAATAGTAAAATAACCTATGTTGAGCTTCTTGGAGACAAACCGTTTGAAATAGCTGTGGAGATACCCTCAAAAACACTTAGACGATACAATATAACACTAAATGACATCGCAGAAAAAATAAGACAGTTCAATACAGAAATACCAGCAGGCAGCATAAAAACAAAAAGCGGAGACATACTAATAAGAGTCACAGAAAGAAAAGACTACGCAAAAAATATGAGCAACATCCCCATAATAACAACAAAAGACGGTGGTCTTATAAGGCTTGGAAGTATAGCCAAAATAAAAGATACATTTGAAGATACGAACACATTTTTAAAATTTAACAACATGCCTGCAATCGGTCTGAGAGTCTTCAGGGTCGGAGACCAAAGACCGATAGAGATAGCAAATATAGTAAAACATGAGGTAAAAAAACTAAGCGCCCAACTACCTCAAGCAATCAGGGTTACATACAAAAACGACAGAAGCAAAAGATTTCAAGATAGGATAAGTCTGCTTTTAAGAAATGCCAAACTCGGCTTAATACTCGTATTTGCCCTGCTTGCCTTGTTTCTTGAAATACGACTTGCTTTTTGGGTTATGCTTGGAATACCCGTATCGTTTTTGGGTTCAATGCTTTTGTTTCCGCATTTTGATGTTTCAATCAATATGATTTCTTTGTTTGCATTTATAATAACACTTGGAATTGTAGTTGATGATGCAATAGTAATCGGTGAAAATATCTATAGATACAAACAGTCAGGAATGAATTTTAAGGATTCAGCCTACAAAGGCACAAAAGAGATGGCAATGCCTGTTACATTCAGCGTTATAACAAACATAGTTGCATTTCTGCCTATGTATTTTGTTCCCGGTGTTGCAGGCAAAATATTTAGAATCATTCCGATAATTGTTGTATCGGTTTTTGTCATATCTCTGCTTGAAAGCATGTTCATACTACCCTCACACATAGGACACCAAAAAGAAAAACCATTTTTTCTATTTGGATTTATTAATCATATACAGCAAAAAGCAAGTGAGGCAATTGTAGACTTTATCAATAAAATCTATAAACCTGTATTGAAGGGGTGTGTAAAATTCAGATATGTAACACTTGCAGCATCCATTGCGGTCTTGGTTATATCGATAGGTTATGTGAAAAGCGGACACATAGGGGTCGTTATGTTTCCAAAGGTTGAATCGGACTTCGCATATGCAAAATTTTCACTCCCTGTTGATACATCAACAAAAGACACACTCCACATCGAAGAGACACTAATCAAATCAGCAGATAAAATTATAGCACAAAACGGGAAAAATAAACTATCGGATGGTATTTTGTCGTATGTGAACAACAACAACGGCTGGATACAGGTGTATCTAAACGAAAACCCCGATAAAAGACCTATAACGACTGGTGAATTTGTCAATAAATGGAGAAACTCATCAAAAGAAACAGCAGGTGTAAAATCACTTCAATTTTATTCAGACTTCGGAGGTCCAACCCACGGCTCTTCAGTTACCGTACAACTAAGCCACAACAACATTGAAATCTTAAAAAAAGCAAGCAGAGAAATAACGGATTACTTAAAAACATTTCCGTTTGTATCAGGTGTCAACGACGGATTTAATGAAGGAAAAAAAGAGTATGACCTAAAAATAAACTCACTTGGAAGAGCGCTTGGCCTTACAACACAATTTATCGGCAAACAGCTGAGAGACTACTATTACGGTGCTGAGGCAAAAAGATTCTTGCGTGGAAGAAATGAGGTTAAAATAATGGTTAGAGCAGAAGAAACAGAAAGGGGATTTGAATATTTCTTCAACAATTTTATGCTTATTTTGAAAAACGGCAACCTCATCCCGCTGTCTATGGTAACAAACTTAAAAAAAACACGCTCATACACAACAATTACAAGAAGCAATTCAAAAAGAGTAATAGATGTCACAGCCAATACAAATCCAGAAAATATGGCAACAGTTGTTATAAGCAAGCTAAAAGGCGGATTTTTGGATAAGATGAAAAGAAAATATCCCGGCTTGGGATACAGTTTTGAGGGCAAACAGTCCGATTTAAGAGACAGTATGATATCACTTTTTAAAGGATTGATAATAGCTGTTATGGCAATCTATGTAATACTGTCCATACCTCTTAAAAGCTACATACAGCCGATAATTATTATGTCTGTTATACCGTTTGGCATAATAGGTGCGATCTTTGGACACATACTGCTTGGGTATGATTTAAACCTTGTAAGTATGTTCGGCATTGTCGCACTTTCGGGTGTTGTTGTAAACGATTCTCTGGTTTTAATAGATTATGCAAACAAAAAAAGACAAAACGACAACATGACACTCTATGAAGCAGTTATAGATGCTGGGTTAAAACGTTTCAGAGCAATTATACTTACAACACTTACAACATTTTTCGGGCTAATGCCCATGATTTTTGAAAAATCTATCCAGGCAAAATTTTTAATCCCTATGGCTATATCATTGGGTTTTGGTATACTGTTTTCGACATTCATTGTTTTAATATTAATTCCAGGCATATATGTAATTGTTGATGATGCATCAAAAACAATAAAAAAAGTCTTCAATATAAAATCAAGAACAATTAATAATCACAATTCTTGACATAAATGAGTTTTTAGTATAAAAATGGAATCATTTTGTAGGAGAGTGTCTTAAGTATGGATTTGTTTGATAAATGTAAAAATTTTACAGCAGCAAAAGAGCTTGAATCGGTAGGATTATACCCCTATTTTCAACCTATAGCATCCAAGCAGGATACAGAGGTTATAATAAATGGAAAAAAGGTTTTAATGCTCGGCTCAAACAGCTATCTCGGTTTAACTGTGCATCCAAAGGTTAAAGAGGCTGCCATTAAAGCCACTGAAAAATACGGAACAGGTTGTGCAGGCTCAAGATTCTTAAATGGAACATTGGATATACACGAAGAATTAGAAGAGCGGCTTGCAGCTTTTGTTAAGAAAGAAAAAGCCCTTCTATTCAGCACAGGTTTTCAGGCAAACCTCGGAGCCATAGCAGGTTTGATGGGTAAGGGTGAATATATAATAATAGACAAATCAGACCATGCAAGCATAGTGGATGGAACAAGGTTATCATTTGGCGAAGTTAAAAGATTCATCCATAACGATATGAATTCTTTGGAGAGAGTCTTATCATCTCTGGATTACGAAACACCGAAATTGATAGTTGTTGACGGTGTTTATTCAATGGACGGAGATATAGCAAACCTTCCAAAGCTTGTCGAATTAAAAAAACAATACAATGCAAGAATAATGGTAGATGATGCCCATTCAATGGGTGTTTTGGGAAAAAATGGAAGGGGAACAGCCAATTATTTTGATTTGGAAGATGAAACAGATATTATTATGGCAACCTTCAGCAAATCGTTTGCATCACTTGGCGGATTTATTGCAGCAGATGCTTATGTAATAGACTATCTAAAACATTTTGCAAGAAGTCTTATCTTCTCAGCAAGTATAACACCTGCATCAACCGCAGCTGTTTTGGCAAGTCTTGATATTATGGAAAACGAACCGGAATTAATTGAAAAGCTGTGGGCAAATACAGATAGAATGAGAAAAGGTGTCAAAGATATGGGCTACAATACAGGAACAAGCTGCACACCGATTATACCGTTAATCATAGGTGATAACGATAAGGTCTTAAAAATGAGGAGAATGCTGTTTGATAAAGGACTGTTCGTCAATCCTGTTGTATCACCTGCTGTTCCGCCAAATCAAACACTTGTAAGGCTCAGCCTCATGGCAACCCACACATTCGAGCAGATTGATTATGCTCTTGAAAAACTCTATGAGATTGGCAAAGCCGTCGATGTCATATGATAGAATTACACGAAACCGATAACAATAAATTATTTGTTTCTGCGCCCTCCTATATATACAGGGGGGATTTTTTTTATGTCCCGCAGCTTATAGAAGAAGAGTTAAAACTAATCGACACTAAAAACAACCCTTTCTATAAAAATGCCGAATTAAAACTGTTTATAGCATACAAAGATAAAAAAATTGCAGGCAGAATTGCAGCTATAATAAACAAAAGACACAATCTGATTCACAAAGACAAAGTTGGTTTTTTTGGTTTTTTTGAATCCATCAACGATTCTGATGTTGCAAAAAAACTCTTTGAAAACGCAGAAAGTTTTTTAAAGTCAAAGGGTATGGATTATGTAAGAGGACCGATGAATCCCTCAATGAACGAGACATGCGGCATTTTAATAAAAGGCTTTTTTCAAGAACCCGTTTTTATGATGCCGTACAACAGAAAATACTATATGGATTTACTCGAAAAATGCGGTTATAGAAAAGATAAAGACTTATATGCTTTCTATGTTGCAACCCTCAACAAACCCAAAGGCTCTATGGAAAAACTTGCCAAATATGTCCAAAAAAAATACTCTATAACTATAAGAAGCTTTTCAAGAAAAAATTTCGACAAAGACATAGAGATTATACACCACCTATACTCTAAAGCATGGGAAGATAATTGGGGTTTTGTTGCACCGACTCTGGATGAGTTTAGGTTTGGAACAGAGGATTTTAAAAATTTAATACCTGAAGAACTGGTAATTATTGCAGAAAAAGACGGAAAACCCTGTGGGTTTTCAGCCATAGTGCCGGATTTCAATCAAGCATTAAAACACCTAAACGGAAAAATAACACCCATCAATGCATTAAAAGCCCTCTATCTTATGAAAAGAATAAACAATTACCGTCTAATTACACTCGGTGTGCTCCCTGAGTATAGAAAAATGGGTATAGATCTTCTTTTATATATAAAAAGTTTCGAGGTTGTAGAAAAAAGAAGGGGCCGAGGAGGAGAACTCTCCTGGACCCTAGAGGATAATAGCGCAATAAACAAGCCTATCTCAAAGATGAACGCCGAACAATATAAGACCTACCGTATTTACGGTAAGCCTTTGTAATTTCTACTTCAGATAACCCTTCATAGCCGATTTGATAATATTTGGATTTTCTTTGAGTCTCCTTATTGAATATGGAAGCCAATCTTTACCAAATGGCACATAAACCCTTATTCTGTGACCGTTTTCTATAATTATTCTTCTTAACTCCTCATCAACGCCAAGCAGCATCTGAAATTCATATTCATCCTTTTTTAGTCCATATTCTCTAATAAGTCTTTCAGCATGGAATGTCAATATCTCATCGTGAGTTGCAATACCAACATAAGCCTTTCTCTTAAACAATGTCTCAAGGCAGTATTTGTAATTGTCGTTTACAATATCATAATCCTTGTAGGCTATCATCCTTGGCTCATCATAAATACCCTTACATAACCTGAAGTTCATAGGCTTATCCGATAGATAATCTATATCCTTTATTGTTCGTCTCATATATGCCTGCAAAACCGTTCCTACATTATACTCATCCCTAAACGAATCGTATATTTCAATAGTATCGGTTGTGCAGGATGAATCCTCCATATCAATTCTTACAAAATTACCGAGCTCTTTTGCCCTTTTTAGGATTTTTTCAATGTTGTCTATACACAAATCCTTTGATATTTTAAGACCCATCTGTGTAAGTTTTAGAGAGAGGTTTGCATTAACCTTGTTTGCATCAATTTCTTCCAAAACCTTAATCGCCAAATCCCTGTAGTACTCTGTCTCCTCTTTTGTTGACACAAACTCACCCAAAACATCTATTGTTGCCATTGCCCCTTCGCCGTTTAGTTTTCTTGTAACATTTATGGCATCCTCAATGGCATCACCCGCAATGTATCTTTTTGCAAAAACGGCAATTGTTGAGGGAGGCACTTTATCTATAAATGTACTTACGGCTTTATTAAACCAAGACATTTCTTACTCCTCTTCCATAAACGGATATTTAAAACTTTCGGGTGCAACAAAGTTTTCCTTAATTGCTCTTGGGGTTACCCATCTGAGTAAGTTAAAGTGACTTCCGGCTTTATCGTTTGTGCCGCTTGCCCTTGAGCCGCCAAACGGCTGCTGACCCACAACAGCACCTGTAGGCTTATCATTAATATAGAAGTTTCCAGCGGAATTTTCCAGTATATCAACAGCAACTCTTGTAGCGTCTCTGTCTTCTGAAAATATAGCACCTGTCAAACCGTATGGGCTTGTTGCATCACATAAATACAAAGTCTCTTCAAATTTGTCATCATCGTATGAATATATTGTGACAACAGGACCAAAAATCTCTTCCTCCATTGTTTTAAAATGGGGGTTTTCCGTAAGTATAACAGTAGGCTCAATAAACAGACCTTTGGAGTCGTCGTAGTTTCCACCTTTTATAATTTCGGCATCTTTTGCATTTTTTGCATAGTCTATATAGTTGGCAATTTTATTGTATGCCTCTCTATCTATTACGGCATTCATAAAGTTTGTAAAATCTTCCGGCGTTCCCATCTTTATTTTGTCAATTTCTTTCAACAAATCATCTTTAATCTCAGACCAAACGCTCTTTGGAACATAAACCCTTGATACGGCAGAGCATTTCTGTCCCTGATACTCATAAGCACCTCTTACAATTGCTGTTATCAGTTTTTTTCTGTTTGTGCTTTTATGAACAAAGATATAGTCTTTTCCACCGGTTTCTCCGACTATTCTCGGATAGGTTTTATATTTCGGAATATTTTCACCTATGGTTTTCCACATATAATGGAATGTATCGGCACTACCTGTGAAATGCAGTCCCGCAAAATACTCCGACTTAAATACAACCTCACCCACATCAGAGCCCTTAGACGGTATAAAGTTTATTACGCCGTCCGGCAAGCCTGCCTCTTTTAAAATCTGCATAAAGATATAGGGTGCATATACAGAACTTGAGGCAGGCTTCCACAAAACGACATTACCCATCATAGCAGGCGCTGTTGGGAGGTTGCCGGCTATTGACATAAAATTAAACGGTGGTACCGCAAATATGAAACCTTCAAGAGGTCTATACTGCAAAATATTCCATGTTCCGTTTGGAGAATGCAGAGGTTGTTCCTCATAAATCTTTTGCATATAGTATAAGTTGAATCTTAAGAAATCTATAAGCTCGCAAGCAGAATCAATCTCAGCCTGAAACACATTTTTACTCAATGAAAGCATTGTAACAGCATTCATAATGTATCTGTATTTTCCACTCAAAAGTTCAGCAGCTTTTAGGAATATGGCAGCTCTGTCAACCCAATCATACTCTTTCCATTTTTTTGAAGCCTCAATAGAGGACTCTATCGCCATTTCTATCTCTTTTTTACCAGCTTTATGAAATACGCCCAAAACAGAGTTAAGATTATGAGGCTCTCTTATTTCCTGAGTATTACCTGTTTTTATCTCTTGCCCGCCTATAATTACGGGTATTTCTATCTGTTTTGATTTTACCTCTTCTATTGCCTGTTTTAATAATATTTTCTCTTTTGAGCCTTTTTGATAAGAATAAACAGGCTCGTTAACCGGGAATGGAATTTTTGCTATGCAGTTACGCATATCTCACCTCCTATTTTATTTTAAACAACATTTCACTATATTGAACAATAATCCAAAATCAAAAATAAATCAAGTATAAAATTAATTAATTTTACAAAAATAATAGATAAACTTTGACTAACAGTTATTCTACTGCTATATTTTTAAGGGGTTTTGAATGACAAGAATACTGCTGATTGAAGACGACAGGTTGTTGGGTGAGTCGCTTGTTGATTTTCTTGAAAAAAACGGCTATACAGTCAGATGGATTGACGATGATAGAGATGTTATGCATATATTGAACATAGAAGCATTTGATATTGTCGTGCTGGATTTGATACTAAAATTTTCAAACGGCGAAAATTTTATTAAGAAAATTAAAAACAAATTCAGTGATCTGCCCATCATTATAACAACGGCAAAAAGCTCAATAGACTCAAAAGAGGAGTGCTTCAAACTGGGAGCTGATGATTATATCACAAAACCGTTTGTTCCAAAAGAACTGATTTTGCGTATTGATGCCATTTTAAAAAGAATCTACAAAACAGATACGGTAGAAAAAATCCAATCGGCGCAGATAAATCTGGACAAAAAAACTTTGACTGTAAATGAAAAAGAGATTTTATTAACCGAAAAAGAATGGGTGATACTTGAATTTTTGATAAAAAAACGAAACAAAATCGTAACCTACAACGACATACTAAACTATGTCTGGCCTGGTAAAGATGTGGGGGAAGAATCTGTTAGAACATACATAAAAAAGCTAAGAAGTAAACTGCCTGAAAACTCTATAGAAACACTCAAAGGAAGGGGTTACAGATTAAAATAGAGTTCGAACAAAAAATAATTATATCATTTTCTATGGTTCTTATATTGTGGATAGTAGCTATAAATGTTCTAATCATCACATTTTTTAAATATCAAACAATTGATTATCTAAACAGGGAAACAAGGTTATATATAAACTTAAAAGAAAGTGTACCCGGTTATCATCTGCCCACATATATAAAAATTTTAAATAGAAAAACGAAAATTTCAGGTTACAGTCTGTTCGGCGTATATAAAGGAAAACTTATATATGTAGATACAAAATATATAAAAAAGGGCTTTAAACGATTTATGACAACCCTGCTTTTTTGGGAAATGTCTCTATCTGTGATTTTGCTTTTAATGGTTTATTTCATTATAAAAAGATTTCTAAAAAAAGAACAGGCTCACAGAAAATTTCTAAACTTTATTCTCGGAATAATATCTCATAAATTCGGCAATTTTTTGTCAATACAGAAGCTCAATTTGGAGCTTATAGAAACAGATAACGAAAAACCGCTGCAAAGGCTTAAAGAGGCTTATAGTTTTATGGAGCAGGATTTTTCAAATATACTAAGCACCATCAGAAATACAGAAGAGGACAAACCAAAAAAATACAACATAAAACAAACAATCAATCAATGTATGGATATACTTTTGCAGAATAAAGAGGAAAAGAATATCAAACTCACACTCACAGATATAAACATAATTTCAAAAAACAGCGATTTTTATAACATAATTCACGAACTTATAGAAAATGCTGTCAAATATTCAAAGACCTTTATACACATAAAAACTGCAAAAAAAGGCAAATACGCATATATTGTAATATCAAACGACATAAACAAAATACAAAGCGGCTCTGGTTTTGGTCTTGAGCTTGTGCGTTATTTGAGCCTCAAAAACAACTGGCAGTTTACAACAAAACTTACACAAAATACATTTACGGCATCCCTAAGTCTTAAGCTGTAGCCTACCTACCCTTCCAATTCGGCTCTCTTTTTTCCATAAAGGCATCAATACCCTCTTTTGCATCCTCAAGCATGCATATCTCTGAAAAAGCATAATTTGCAATCTCCAAAGCCTTGCTCATATCGGCATCAGCCATTTTATAAAACGCCCTTTTTGTAATCTGTAAAGCCAGAGGGCTCTTTTTTGCAAGCTCACCTGCAAGCTCAAGTGTTGCTTCTTCAAGCTTATCTTTGGGCACAACTCTGTTTATCAAACCGATTCTTTCAGCCTCATTCGCATCTATTATTTTACCTGTCAAAAGCAGTTCAAGCGTCTTTTTTCTGCCCAAGCTTTTTGATATGGCAAGCGACGGTCCTATACACGATAAGCCGACATTTATCGCCGTTGCACCAAATTTTGTCCCTTCGGCAGCTACTGCCAAATCGCAAAGAGCAACAAGCCCTATACCGTTTGCAACAGCAAATCCATGAACAGAAGCTATCACAGGCTTTTTCATGTTTGTAATTGTTATATTCATCTCCTCCATCAATGTCGTGGTATCGTAATATTCTTCGAATGTTTTATCCTTCAGCTCATTCATATCAATACCAGCTGAAAATCCCTTGCCGTTAGCCTTTATTACAACAACCCTCACATCGTCGTCTTTATCAAATTCTTTAAGTGCAAAATTCAGCTCTTCGGCAAGTTGAGATGTAAACACATTCAAATTATCCGGTTTGTTCAATATTATAAAACCCACAAAGTCTGCTTTTTCAACCAATATGCTGTTATAATCCATATGCCTTCTCCTTTTTTTACTAAGCCTTTTGTTTAATCTTTTTTTCCGTTTTGTATATTAATTCCTCGACACTGTCACCGTCTTTAGAATATTCCGCATAGCTCAAGGATATATCTATATACTCTATTAGTTCTTTATAGCTTGAAGAATTCTTCTCTTCCAAAAACAATTCCTTAATTTTTGCTGCTATTTTTTCCCTATCCATTATTTTCAAAGCATCCTCAAGTCTGCACTTCAGAATAATCAAAAAAACATCTGCATACGCCCTTGAAAGAAAAGCACCTTTTTCATTGCTCACCAAACCATCAAGTGTCTTTGCAGTATATGATATGAGCTTATTCCCAACATCGGCTGAGAATCTGTAATTTATCTCCGACAAACCCCTAATATTCACTCTAAATACAACAAATTTTTCTTTATTTTTTATCAATTTTCTTGTCTTTTCCATAAATGATGTTATAAAAAGCAAGCCTGTCATATAATCAACAGTAAAAATCTCATTTCTGATTTTGTCTATCTCTTCAGACATAAAACAAACCTCTGTATGCTCTTCAATCTCAAAAGAATCAATCAAAACATCCTCTACCTGTTTTAGAATATCCTGATCAACCTTTTCTTTTTTAAGTATTTCTACAGCTTTATCCGGTGGAAATGCTTTCCTGTACGGTCTTGTTGTAGTGAGAGCATCAAATATATCGGCAATTGCAAGGATTCTTGCCTCTATACATATATCTTTACATTTAAGTCCGTCGGGGTATCCGCTTCCATCGCATTTTTCATGATGATGCTTCACACAGTCGGCAAGCCTGCTGAAATGTTTAATTCTTTTAAGCAGCTCATAGGAAAAAACAGCATGGTATTTGATAATCCTATACTCATTTTCACTCAATCTTCCGGGTTTTAATAAAATATTATCCGGTATACCAATTTTTCCTATATCATGCAGAAGACCCGCTTTATAAATCATATCCTGCTCAATATCTCCAAAACCCAATTTCTTTGCTATCACTTTGGAATACATGGCCACTCTTTGCGAATGTCCCTTCGTATACAAATCCCTTGCCTCTATAATATTAACAAAAGATTCCACAAATTCGTTTTCATAATTCTTAAATTTTCTAATAGCTTTGTTTAGATTGCTTGATATTCTCTTCAATTGTTTAATATGATATGATTCTTCTTCTAATAATTTTGATTCATCTAAGGCTTTTTCAAATTCAACAAATACACTATCTAACCTCTCATCCAAAATTTTGGATAAGATTCTCGGAGCAAAAGCAAATATTAGAATAATTGCAGATACTATTAACAATATAAAATTCTTCACTCTATTAAGTTCATAAATCTTTTCTTTCTGTTTTGCTACTATAAGTTCCTGCAGATCCGGCATATAGATTCCTGTTGCTATAATCCAATTCCAAGGTTTATATAGCTTGAAATAACTTATTTTTGATTCTATTTTTTTGGAATTTGGAACATAGTAATGATATTTAACAAATGAATATCCCTGTTTTCTTAAATCCCTAAGAAACACCTTTCTAAACTGAAAACCTGCTGCGTCTTTAAACTCATCGGATATACAGTTTCCTACAATTTTTTTATTACTTGCATTGACGAGCATTTTTCCAAAGCACTTTCCTCCATTTATATTAAACAATTTTATAACAAATATATAACCGTGACCGTTTTTCCCATATCTGTATAGGGATAATTTTCTAAGCCAGGAATTTTCCAGTCTGTTTTCGATATAATCATTCTCTGCCCTTGCTACAACAACCCAGTGCAGAGGCTCAAACAACCTGAAAAAAACAATTCCTTTTCTGCCGATATTTTCTTTATCTAAATTAAACCAATTATACGGCCAAAGCTGAATAATAGAGCCCGAGGCTCTATTTTTGGCAAGTTTAATTATTTCTTTAATAATAAATTCTGAATCTTTATTCTGCAGATTTAAGAGATTTTTTCCTTCAAGTCCATGCCTATATGGATTTAAAATACAACGGCCTTTATAATCAAAAATATAATAAGACACAGTTGGATTATTAAATGTATAACTTTCAAGCATATTTTTTATAACTATACTTAGAGAACTCTCAGGCAGCACACCTCTATCTATTGAGTATATATGCAGTATTTTATCGTATGCTTGATTAAACTCACTGTGGGCATTCTCTTTCTGTCTGAGCATTGCATACCGCCTGTCATCTTCAATATTATTTATGATATTATTGATAATATGTTTAACGCTGTATTTTCCATTATCCATATAGTATGTACGTATATCGTTTATTCCTTTTTCATAACCATTGTTTATTGTTTTATACCACAAAACACCTATAATGGATACAGAAACCATACTTACAATTGCGGCTACTAACAGCAGCATGTATATTAAAGAATATTCATCTTGCTTTTTAAGCATTAATAAAGTCCACCTAATTATTATACTATTATCATTTTTATTATATGTCAACATTACTATTGCTTAAAAACTGGTAATGTAAAATTACTTGTGTCACTCCTTTGAAGGAGAGGGGTTATATGTTATAACCCCTCTTTGAAAAAACAAACCCTTCAAAGGAGGAAAAACAC
>JALWEJ010000093.1 GCA_027014115.1 Desulfurellales bacterium | reverse complement strand
TCAATCTTCTCGTTTGAATTGTTTTTGTTCTTGGCACAGCTTATTACACTGTTCTCAAGTGCTATAAGTCTATCTTTACCATGCTGCTTGAATTGGCGGCTTTGTAGCCATTTATCAGGTATTTTCTCTGCATACGAAAGTATCTCTGAAAATATCTTTTCGTTGTCAAGATAGTAATCCAAAATAGATTTTCCGCTTATGTCTTTATAAGTTATATCAAATCCTCCAAACTTTAAAGCCTTTAACACAAGATCATCTTCTCCTATTGAAGCCAATTTTTGAGGAAGATTCATTCTTGTAAGACCGAACTTTCTATCTATATATTTTTTTATTATAGATGGATTGTTAATGATTGTATTAATGCTTTTTGTATCATTTTCTGTCTGTACTTGAATTTGCTTACCAAGCTCTTTTCTAAAAGAACTTGGATTGATTGTTTTTTTTGGCTGCATTTCGCTAAGACCCGGATCAGTTTTATCAAATTCTCTTTTTGTAAGACGGTCCAAAATATGAGATGATGAGAGTTTTTTATCATAGTGCTGCCGATAGCTCTCAAGCATATCAAAGATAGTTATTTTTTCTTTATTCGTGATAGTTGCAATATCGTAAAAATCTCTTGTGAGTGTACGATAATTAAGAATTGCATCCATTTTCATTGCTTTGATTGTCTCAATTCCGGCAACTTCTACAGCTCCATACTGTAAATTATCTTTTTGAAGTATCTTGAGACTGGATGCAAAAAATGTTACCTTAACACCGCTGATCTCAAAGTCTATTTGACGATCCTCATCAAATAGTTTTGTAACAGAAAATCCATCTTCCTCTAATTTTTGCACCATTTTATCGATACGTTTTCGATCCTGTTCTAAGGTACTGTTCTTGATAAAAAAGTCAAGATCTTCTGACAAACGATGTTGATAATGTATGGCAAGGGCAGTACCGCCAACCAATGTCCACCGGCTAATGTCATCTAATAGCATGAGACCATCATGAAAAAGCTCAAAAGTTTCTTTTGGCATCGATGCTGCCAACTGTTGCATATTAGACATTCAATATCTCCCGGATCATTGGCTTCGAATCTATATCAAAATGTTTTAAAAAAACCTCTCTAACCTTGTTGTCACCTAAAGAAAACCGGATAAAATCAAGATCATCCAATGCACCTTTCTCAATTACAGCAGCAATTACATTTTCCACCGGTACTTTTCCTTTTGGGTTTGACCAAAAAAGATTTCTTGATAACCGGTATTTAAGATTTTCCACCGGCACTTTCCCTGCTTTAAGCCACTCTTTCCGTCTGGCATCGATCTGAATTGACTCTTTTGGCATTGACGGTCGTCTGTCTCTTTTGTAAAATTTTCCATATCCTACTTTGACAATATCCCCTTTTTTGGAAAGACGGGATATGGCTTTTCTAAAAGCCACCTTCTTCTCTTTAGGGATATCTCCAAAAACGGAATAATCATAAAGTTTGTCCTTATGCAACCGTTTCAACTTATTTCTGACATGGTACGATATATTTGATATTTCTTTATTTTTCATAGGTTTATTATATCTAAAAATGTCACATTTTCCAAATTCTAAAAAGATACAAATTTAACTTTATATTTGTGAAATATATTTTTTTAATGAGTTTTGCAAAAATTTTTCAGACTCTTTAGCATCAATGTATAAAAGAAAACTGATACAGCTAAAGAAACAGGGAGTTCTGCAAGAACTTGGCATAATTGAAAAATATGGTGGCATACTAAAAAGAGAGAAGATAAATAAAAAATCCAATTAACAATTACTTAAATAAAATTATGCTACAATGTAACATTTAAACACCGGAGGCAGTTTTGCAAAGAGCTAATAAGTGGCGAATTAGAGATGAAGAGGAGTTTGTTATCGCCTTAACTTATCTGCAAAGAAGCTTTGTTAAAAGTCCAACATTTTGGGAAGGCTCTAGCAAAAAAGATGAAGCCCGAAAAGCTCTGCAGCCTTTTGATGATACCCTGCCAATAGATGAAATCTACTTTGATAAATTAAACAGTTGGATAGATGAGTATCTAAATGCAAACCAATTAAAAAAGCTAAGAGTTGCTATGCGTGTCGGTAAACAAAGAAACCGCCATAAAAGAACAAAGGTAACTTCAGACAAA
>JALWEJ010000092.1 GCA_027014115.1 Desulfurellales bacterium | reverse complement strand
TTGTTTGGGTGTCTGATTTGCAGGAGAAAACAAAAACAGCAGAAAGAAGGAGGAGAAAAAGACTTTTTTTCATATTTTAGTTTGCTATCTTTTTTCTTTTTTGTTATCTGCTTTTTCTTGAGCTTGGGTTTGGGCTTTTTCTTTGGTTTTTGTTTTTTTGCAACAATATTTTCCCGCTTTTTGATCTGTTTTTTATCTTTTTTTACCAAATTCTTTTTTGCTGTTTTTGGTTGTTGTATTATATTTACAATATAAACCTTTTTATTTTCTTTGCTTGGTTTGTTTGTATAAATAAAAGATAGATAAACAATTAAAAATATAAGATGAACAAGTACAGCAATAAAAAAGCTGATTAATTTCATTGTTTGGGTTGTGTAGCCAGACCCACCCTGTTTATACCGGAAGATTTTGCAATATCTATTACATTCACAACAACACCGTAGGCTACATCTTTATCTGATTTTATGATAACATCTTTATCCTTGTGGCTTTTTAAGAAATCCGTCAATGCTTTTTTGTCAAGTTTAACCTTATCAATATAATAATTTCCGTTTACATCTATAGATATTACAATATCTTTTTTACCAACATTTCCCGAAGATGATGAGGTTTTTGGTAAGTTTACCTTAATTCCCTTAACAAGCATAGGTGTTGTTACCATAAATATTATCAACAAAACAAGTATAACATCCACAAGAGGGGTTATGTTTATTTCAGAAAACTTCTTAGAATTAGAATAATTAGAGTGTTTCATTGGATATGGCTTCCAGAAAACCTTCCAATTCTCTAATGATTGCTGAAAATCTTGAGTAGAGTATATTGTATCCTATAACAGCAGGAACAGCTACAAATATGCCTGCAGCCGTTGTAATTAACGCTTCGGATATTCCAGGCGCCACTGTAGCAATACTGACATTTTCAGCAACACCAATACTGCTGAATGCATTAATAATACCCCATACTGTACCGAAAAGACCAATAAATGGCGCAGTTGAGCCAACAGATGCAAGCCATGAAAACTTTCCCTCTAAATCCTTTGATACCAACTCAAGAAATGTTGCTGAAGATGAATATGATTCCCTTTTTAGCATGTAGAGATTTGCAGCCAAAGAGCCGTTTGCTTTCGCAAAAGAGTATAAAGAAGACTTATCTTGTGCATCTATAAACTCATTTAAGAATGTTTTATTTTTTTTATCAATAATTTTCAGCTGAAACCATTTATAGATAATAAAGCTCCATGAGAATAAAGACATGACCGCCAATATGCCAAGCACAAAGACGGCCATAGAGCCTATGTGTTCAAAACCAAAATAGTTTCCCATATCTATCTCTACGATGCAAGCTTTAGCATGTTTGAGTATTTTTCAAATTTTCTTTTTGTATTTTCATAGTCGGGATCATTAAATCCCATAGATGATAATTGATTTTTATACTCATCAGCTTTCTTTGATGCATCCTGTGTATCAATCTCATCTTTTGTATAAACTTCATCTGCAATAATTATTATCTTATCCTCTGTAACCTCAAAATAACCGCCCACAATAAGATAAGATAATTCTGCATCTTCTTCTGTTTTAATGTTGATAATACCCACATCGAGTGTAGTTATAAAGCTTTCGTGTCCGGGCAAAACACCAAATTCACCCATCTTACCCGGAGCATTGATATAATTTATTTTGCCTTCAAATATTTTTTTTGACGGTGTTACGATGACACAATCTAATACTGACACACCCACCTCCTAAACAAGCGTTTTTGCTTTCTCTAATGCTTCCTCAATTCCGCCAACAAGATAAAATGCCTGTTCAGGAATATCGTCATATTTACCTTCCATCAGCTCTTTAAAGCCCTTAATTGTTTCCTGAATAGGTACATATTTTCCGCTCAAGCCTGTAAACTGCTCTGCAACAAAGAAAGGCTGAGACAAAAATCTCTGAATCTTTCTTGCTCTGTTAACAGTAACTTTATCCTCTTCGGAGAGCTCTTCCATACCTAAAATTGCAATAATATCCTGCAGCTCTTTATATCTTTGCAGTATTTCCTGAACCTGTCTTGCAACCTCATAATGCTCCTGACCAACAACAGCAGGGTCCAAAATTCTTGAAGTCGAATCAAGAGGGTCAACAGCCGGATAAATTCCAAGCTCTGTGAGTTTTCTTGAAAGAACCGTAGTTGCATCAAGGTGTGAGAATGTTGTTGCAGGTGCAGGGTCTGTCAAGTCGTCTGCAGGAACATAAATTGCCTGAACAGATGTAATAGAACCCTGTTTTGTTGATGTAATACGCTCCTGCAGCTCACCCATCTCAGTACCCAAAGTAGGCTGATAACCAACAGCTGATGGAATTCTTCCCAAGAGAGCCGAAACCTCAGAACCGGCCTGAGTGAAGCGGAAAATATTATCAATAAAAATCAAAACATCGAGATGTTTTTCATCCCTAAAATACTCAGCAACTGTAAGTCCTGTTAGACCAACCCTTGCTCTTGCTCCGGGAGGCTCGTTCATCTGACCGTAAATCAAAGCTGCTTTATCCAAAACACCGGATTCTTTCATCTCGTTCCAGAGGTCATTTCCTTCTCTTGTTCTTTCTCCAACACCGCAGAAAACAGAATAACCACCGTGATGCATAGCAACATTATGAATCAACTCCATAATGAGAACTGTTTTACCAACACCAGCACCGCCAAAGAGACCTGTTTTACCGCCTTTTCCGTATGGACAAAGAAGGTCTATAACCTTAATACCGGTTTCAAACATCTCATTACCAGTTGCCTGTTCATCAAGAGGCGGTGCCTCTCTATGAATAGGCCATCTTACATCATGTGAAACAGCGCCCATTTCATCAACAGGCTCACCTACAACATTCATTATCCTGCCAAGAACCCCTTCGCCTACGGGGGTTGTAATGTATTCATTTGTATTTTCAACCTCAGTTCCCCTGACAAGTCCGTCTGTTGAATCCATAGCAACAGTTCTTACTCTGTTTTCTCCAAGATGCTGCTGTACCTCCAATATCAAATCGGCGTTTGCTCCTTCGATTTTATCTTTCGGTATCTTAAGGGCAGTATATATTTTCGGCAAATCTCCGCCTTCAAATTCAATATCAACAACAGCTCCAATAACTTGAACAACTCTACCTTTTTCTGCCATATGTAACTCCTTTTTTCCTTTCTTATTGTTTCATTGCTTCTATGCTTGTTGTAATTTCAATAAGCTCTCTTGTAATAGAAGCCTGTCTTGCTTTATTAAATTCAAGTGTTAGATTCTTAATCATCTCGCCTGCATTGCTTGTTGCAGCATCCATTGCTGTCATTCTTGCTGCATATTCACCAGCCAATGATTCAAGCATACTCTCGTATAGACTGATTTTTGCATACTTAGGCAACAGTTCGTTAAGAACGGTTGATTTATCCGGCTCAAATTCAAATTTATCATATGTCTGCTCTGTTGGAACTGTATCACCGAATGATATAGGCAAAACCTTTTTAACAACAACTTTCTGAACCAAAACATTTACAAACTTATTGTAAACAATATAAACCTCGTCGGTCGCCTCTTGTGTAAAATCTTTTATTGCATTTTCCATTATTGTGCTTGCATCACCAAACTCAGCCTTATCTTTTAAGATATCCGAATATGTGTGCTTCGGTGATATTCCTCTAAATTTGAAGTAATTGTTTGCAAACCTTCCGATTAGTGTTAAATTAACGGTATTATTTGCAAACTTGTTTTTTATCAAAGACTCAGTTTCCTTCAACACGTTATGATTAAAGGCACCACACAAGCCTCTATCTGATGTTAAAACCACTATATCTACGGTTTTAACATCTCTAAACCTCAATAGTGGATGCTCCATATGTGATGTGTATTCGGTTAACGATGTTATTACCTGTTCAAGTCTGTTTATGTATGGTCTGAATTGAAGAGCTGCCTCTTGAGTTTTTCTCAATTTTGCAGCAGCCACCATTTTCATGGCTTTGGTGATTTGCTGGGTCTTTTTAACACTTGCTATTTTTCTTTTAATGTCCTTCATGCTTAAAGCCATAGTAGATTCCCCTTCTTAATTAAGGTTTAAATACCTTTTTAAAATCTTCCAAAGCCTTGTCTATTTTTGCCTTCAAATCGTCGTCTATTTTTTTCTTTTCTTTGATTGCAGGTAAAATGTCTGAATATTGAGCCTCAATAAATTTATAAAGCTCTGTTTCATATTTCTGAACATCCTTAATTTCTACATCGTCAAGATAACCCTCGTTACCTGCATAGATTATCAAAATCTGTTTTTCAACAGGAAGCGGTGCGTACGGTGGCTGTTTCAATACTTCTGTCAGTCTCGCACCTCTGTTTAGCTGTTGCTGTGTAGCTTTATCCAAATCGCTACCAAACTGGGCAAATGCTTCAAGCTCTCTATACTGCGCCAAAGCAAGCCTCAGCATGCCCGCAACCTGTTTCATAGCTTTAACCTGCGCCGAACCACCAACCCTTGAAACAGAAATACCAGCATTAACAGCAGGTCTGATTCCTGCGTAGAATAGGTCACCCTCCAAGTATATCTGACCGTCTGTAATTGATATAACATTTGTCGGAATATATGCAGAAACGTCTCCGGCCTGCGTCTCAATTATTGGTAAAGCAGTCAAGGAACCACCACCCAACTCGTCTGAGAGTTTTGCTGCACGCTCAAGCAGTCTGGAGTGTAGATAGAAAACATCTCCGGGGTAGGCTTCTCTTCCTGGCGGCCTTCTGAGCAACAAAGAAACCTGTCTGTATGCCTGTGCGTGTTTTGTTAAATCATCATATATTATCAAAGCATGTTTTCCGTTATCTCTGAAGTATTCACCCATTGTAACACCAGAATATGGTGCTATGTACTGCAAAGGAGCCGGGTCTGATGCTGTTGCTGCAACTATTGTTGTATACTCCATTGCACCAAGCTCTTCCAATTTTTTATGAATTCTTGCAACTGTTGATCTTTTTTGACCGATTGCAACATATATACAGTAAACATCTGTATCTTTCTGATTAAGAATAGTGTCAAGAGCAATTTGTGTTTTACCGATTTGTCTGTCGCCGATTATCAGCTCTCTTTGTCCTCTTCCGATAGGTATCATAGCATCGATTGCTTTGATGCCTGTCTGGAGAGGTTCGCCAACAGACTGTCTTTGAACAATACCTGGTGCTTTAATCTCAATTCTTCTGTGGTGCTCACTCTCAATAGGACCTTTTCCGTCTATGGGTTCCCCAAGGGCATTTACAACCCTTCCGACCATAGGTTCTCCAACGGGAACTTGGGAAATTCTCTTTGTTCTTTTTACTCTGTCACCTTCTTTAATATCTTTATCCTCACCAAGAACAACAACACCAACATTATCTTCTTCAAGGTTAAGAGCCATTCCCATTATGCCGTTTTCAAACTCCAAAAGCTCATTTGCCATAGCGTTTTTAAGTCCGTATACCCTTGCTATACCATCACCTACACTCAAAACGCTTCCGACTTCACTAACGTCTATGAAGTCTTTTGAGCTTTCTATTTCTTTTTTAATAATGTCACTAACTTCGCTGGCTTTAATTTGCATTAAACACTCCTCCTTTTCTTTTAAAGTGGCAATCTCAAGAGTTTTCTTTCTAAATTATTTAAATATGTGCTTGCGCTTCCGTCATAAACAACATCGTCGATTTTAACTACAATACCTGCTATCAAACTTTCATCCACAGAAAATGTAAATTCTATTGTTTTGTTAAATTTACTCTCAAGGTGTTCTTTGAGCTCGTTTTTTGTAATCTCGTCAAGCTCTACCGCACTTGTAACACTTGCTTTTATGATATTTTCTCTTTCGTCAACAATCTCTTCGAATATTTCAGCAACCTCTTCCAAAAGCACATATCTGTTTTTCTTTAATACATACTCTATAAACTGTTTGGAGTAGGATGCTACATTGTCTGAAAAAATCCTATTCATAATGTTGTTTTTAATAAACTGTTTCAATAACGACTGTCCGTCTTCCGACATTAGCTTATCAACAAGTTCAAGTTTTTTCTCTATCGGAATGATGCTCATTTTGAAAAAATCGTTCAATTCAGGGTTTTCTTTTGTAACGCTTACAAAGTATTTCAGTGTATCAAGCACATCTCTGTGGTTTATATTTTTATCTACACACAACTCATTTAAGGCTCTTGCGTATCTTATTGATATTTTTCTGTCTATCATTGAGTGATACTCCTTATGAATTTTTTGTTGATTTTGTTATGCTCTTCTGTGTTAATGGAAGAAAGTTTTTCTTTAACATTTGATATTGCATCCTTTGTCATTCTTTTTAGAAGCTCGAGTTTTGCTTTGTTGAGTATAAATACTTTTTCTTCCTCTATGCTGTCTTTTAACCTTTTAATCGTTATTTCGGCCTCTTTTAAGATGTTTTCTTTCTCTTTTTCTGCCATAGATGAGAATGTTTCCATTATTTTTTTCATCTCATCTTCGAGCTGTGAAAGCTTTTCTTCTGTTTCTTTTAGAAGCTGTTCAGCTTCTTCTTTTAATTTTTCAGCCTCTTCAAAAGTGTTTTTTATTGTTTCTTTTCTTGTCCTAAAATAATCTGCTATAGGTTTTTTTGCATAGTAATATATGATACCTGCAAACAAAACAAAATCTATAATACGCC
>JALWEJ010000091.1 GCA_027014115.1 Desulfurellales bacterium | reverse complement strand
TACATTATCAACACTGAGAGTTAGTCTTGATTTTATAAAGGTTATAGGTTTTGAGCCCAAAGTCAATCCGAAATTCTCTATACAGGAGTGGCTAAACTCAGAGGATAACACAAACATATTCATAACAACAAAAAAAGATAAAGCATCCATAACAAGAGGTTTTAATACGGCATTTCTGACTATGCTTTTATTAAAACTCTGTTCTCTGCCGGATGTGAAATCGCAAGATGAGGTGAGGGTCAGGCTGTGGATTGATGAGTTAGCCAATCTTTCAAAAATACCCAATCTGGCTGAAACCTTGTCATTCGTACGCTCAAAGGGCGTTGCTATTTATCTAAGCACTCAGAGTTTGGAGGGATTGAAAAGGGCTTATAAAGAACATGAAATCAAAGACATACTGAATAACTGCAATAACCTGTTCTGTTTTTCGGCAAATGATGAATATACAGCCTCTATTTTTTCAAAACTTATTGGCCAGCAGCAGGTAAAAATACCTTCTAAGAGCAGCTTTTCAACACCCAAAGTATCAAACATAGACGGCATAAATTTATCATATCATAGAAGTATAGAATACGCTGTCTTGCCCGCAGAAATCGTGGTTTTAAAAGGGGGTGAATTCTACGCAAAGATTAGAAAAAGGTGGTTTAAAGCTACGCTGGAATATATGCCCATAAAGAAGGATAAAAACATAGAGTTTTTCTTAGAAAACAGAGCTTTTAAGCTAAAATCCGTAAAAGATAAGGATAATAAAGGTGAAATTATCACTGGGGGAGAGACATCCGATTCTGAGTCTTTATCTAAACCTGATTCTGGCGGTAAAAGCATCAGCTATCGTAACTTAAACAAACCTGTGGAAAATATTAAAGATACGAGCAGAGAGGCACAATCCGCTATCAACGATAAATGCTCAAAAGAGCTGACAATAAAGTCAAAAGATTCAAAACAAAAAAAGGATATATCGCAGGATAACCCTTTAAATATCGCAAATAAATTTATGGAATAGGAGAAGATTATGCTATCAAAACCAATTTTAAGGAGCCCTTCAGGGGCTTCCTCTTACTATTATCAAACAGAAAACAAAACAAACAGTCTATGGGGAGGAAAAGCTGCAGAAGATTTAGGTCTTAAAGGCCAGGTTAAAATAGAGCAGTTTAACGCACTGCTTAACGGATTTCATCCCTATAAAGATGAGAAACTGCGCCAAAATGCAGGAAAAGAGAACGCAATAGCAGGTTGGGATTTTACATTCTCACTATCCAAAAACGCCTCAATTTTGGCTTTTAATGATAAAAGAATAGAAAGTGCTTTTAAAGAGAGCGTTGATGAAGCTTTAAAAGTGGCAGAGGAGAGATACGCATCAACAAGAACCGGTCAGGCAGGTATAAATTCAGAACATACTCAAAATTTGGTATATGCCAAATTTACACACTATAACTCCCGGGCAAATGATCCGCAAATGCACACTCATGTGTTTATATTTAATACAACAAAAGGCGAAGATGGCAAATACAGAAGCTTAGATAACAGGGAATTCTATTCAAATTACAAACACATAGGGCAGATTCAAGAACATATTCTATCTCAAAAGCTAAGGGATTTGGGATATAAATTGGACACAAATCATCAAACCGGCATTGTTGATATCAAAACAGAGAGAGATGACATAAAGGAGTTTTTCTCCAAAAGGTCAAGCCAAATCAAAGAAGAGTTTGAAAAAAACAAGGACAAATACCGATACGACAGAGATGCAAAGCAACAGGCAAGTTGGGATACAAGGCAGGAGAAGGATCATAATTTTTCATATCGTGAGATGAAAGAAAAAGTTCAAAAAGAGCTAATAGATAATTTTCAAATGGATTTGAGCCATCTTAATCAAGAAGCTGTTTCCATCTCTAATAAGAATATTAACTTATCTAAGGCTGAGCTAAACGATCTTATACAATCCAGTATAAACGACATAACAAAAACTCAATCGGCTTTTACTTATGAACAGCTCGAAAACGCCGTTTTAAAACAGACTCTAAACAAAAATACAACGGTTCAAGAGGTAGAAAAAACAATCAAACAGGCTATGGAAAGCAAAGAATTAATGCTGATTGGAACAAACAGAAGTTCACGTTTTTCTGTCAATAAAACATACTACACCACGCCTGAAATGATTCTTATAGAAAAAGAAACTATATCAAGGATAGAAGAAAATCCAAGAACAGGAGCTATCTTTGACAAAGACAAAGCCGAAAATTTTATAGAGGAAAAAGAAATTGTAAACAACTTCAAATACACAGACGGTCAAAAAGAGTTTATCGAAAAGGCTCTAACACAAGATAATAAATACCTTATTGTTCAAGGAAATGCAGGTTCTGGTAAAACCGCAGCGATAGACGTAATAAATAAGGCGTACGTTTCAGAAGGATATCGTGTTATAGCCCTTGCGCCAACCGGCAAAGCAAAAAATCTCCTTAAAGATGCGGGAGTGCAAGAAATATATACCGTTGCAAAATTCAAGCAGGAATTAGAACAAGGAAAAATATCAATAGATCAAAACACCGCAATCATTACTGATGAAGCCTCTATGGTCTCATCAAAAGATATGCACTTCATAGTTAGTCAAAGTGCAGACAAAATTATTTTGATTGGTGATGTAAAACAATTCAAGCCTATAGAACAAGGAAAAATTTTTGAAGATATGCAGAAGTATGCGAATAAAGAGAATCTGGTCAATATGGTTCAGTCGATAAGGTTTAAAACAGATGCTCAAAAAAACGTATCGGATTTAATGAATCAAGGCAAATTTGAAAAAGCATTAGAACAGTTAGAAAAAAGCGGGGATATGCATCAAATTGAGAATACGCAAGAAAGGCTAAACTCAATTAAAAAAGAGTATCTAAAACATTATGAATCAGGCAAAAACATTATACTGATTACAAACACAAATAAAGAGAAAGACACTTTAAACTCGTCAATCAGAAAAGAGCTACAAAAGATCAGTCTCATATCGGACAAAGAGCAATCCTTTGAGGTTTATACGCCCAAAAATATTGAACAAACACAAAAGAATTTTGCAGAAAGCTATAACATAGGCGACAAAATCATAGTACACAGCAGATTTATAAAAGGTGAGGCTTATGTTAAGGATGTTAACCAAGACAAAAACTCGCTTATACTTGAGCATAAAGGTAATACGATTCAGGTAAACCCCGCTAAATTGAAGGATGGGGCAGTTTATTCAAGTCAAGAAAAGCAGTTTGCTGTAGGCGATAAAGTAATTTTTCTAAAAAACGACAAAAAACTTGAAATTGCAAACGGTGAAACCGGGAAAATACTCGATATAGAAAACAATAGAATAACAGTTCAAAAGGATAGCGGCGATATATTGACGATAAATACAGATAAATCTGCAAAGGAAAACTACAACTACTTAGACCATGCATACGCTGTAACAAATTACAAATCACAGGGACAAACATCTGATATCACGATTTATAGTCATAACTCAGAAACAATAACAAACCAGGAATCTTTCTATGTAGCTTCAACAAGAGCAAAAGAGGAAACGATAGTCTATACCGATGATAAAGAAACGCTTAATGAACAAATAAAAATAGAACAGGAAAAAATAAGCACAATGGACTTTGAATCTCCAAAGCAAGAAGAAACTCAAGATAAAACAGAAGAGATAAAGGAGGAATCAGGCAAAGATATTGAAATAACTTTAGGGATGTAAAAGTGAGATTTTTAAAAACAACGTTAATTCTGAGGGAGTCACTCTCAAGATTTAGAAATCCTTATAAGCATAGTGATTTTATGAGACAAGTTTATAGGGTGACTCCGTTTACCGACTCACATTTTTGAGTTAGACTTGTGTAGAAAAATTTAGATTTGAGAGGAGGTAGTAGGACATGAGTGAAACTCAAGGGAAGAAAAAAGGAAAGGAAGGAGGTGAGAGGATGTACATAACGCCAAAACAGGTAGAAACGTTATTTGGACTAAGTAAGAAATGGCTTGCAAACATGCGCTGGCAGAAGAGGGGAATACCATACCGCAAAGTTGGCGGGAAAATTCTATATAAGAAAAAGGATGTTGAAGAATTTATAGAAAGACACGTAATTTTAGTTATTGAGGATTAAAAAAGGAGGTGAATCTATGATAGAAGAATTAAAACCTTACATTTTTAATATTGTGAAAGAAATCCTGCCTGAAGGTAAAGAAAAATCAATAAACAGCAAAAGAGAGTATTTATGCAGATGTCCGTTTCATGATGACCGCAACCCAAGCTTTAGTGTGAATTTGGAGGAAGGTGTCTATTATTGCTTCGGTTGTAGAGAAAAGGGAGATATAATCCACCTTTATGCAAAAATGAACGATTTGGATGACAAAGAAGCTTTAATGGAGCTCAAGAGGAGATTTCTGCCTGAAAGTACTCCTAACAAGACCAAAGAGCAAAAATCAGACGATTTACTGCAGAAAGCTAAGTATATGTGGAATAACTCTCAAGAAAACTCAGATTTAGTCAAAAACTACCTAAAAGCCAGGGGTATTGGTGCTACCCCCAGCATGAGCCATTTAAGGCTCTATAAGAATAACATAATGCTGGCAAAGGTCGAAAATCCTGATAACAGGCTTAAAAGTCTTCATATGACCATTTTAGAGGAGAAAGATGACAAAATCAAGTATAAAGAGAAGAAAATGCTCCAGGGTCTGCCTATCAAGGGATATGCGGTCCATTTTGGCGAACCGGTTGATAGTTTGGCCATAGCAGAGGGTATAGAAACAGCCCTTAGCATAAAAGAGGCTTTGCCTTCTCTTGCCGTATGGTCGTGCCTTTCAGCTATTAATACACCGTCAGTCAAGCTTCCAGAGGCCAACACGATAAAAAACGTCTATATTTTTTATGATAAAGATAAAAACAAGGTAGGCTTGAAAGCTGCAGAAGAGTTAGCGAGGAAACTGGCAAAAGATGGAAATATAAATGTCTACCTTGTTGAGCCACCTATGAAAATCCCTAATGATAGAAATGAAAGCGGGAGTGAAAATGAAGATGACAAAGAAGACGAAAATGCAAAAGGCATTGATTTCAACGATGTTCTGGTTCAAAAAGGCAAAGAGGCAATCATCTACGCCTTCAAAAAAGCCAAGAAGTTTGAAGACGCACAAGAAGGCTTTAAAACCATTGTAGACATTGCTATATCTATGGTCAGAGAGAATATTGAGCTTTTTCACACCAAATATGATGAAGCATATGCAAGAATAAAAAGAGATGGTTTTGTAGAGATAAGAAAGATAAAAAGCCTTCAGATGAAAAGATATATATCATCCGTCTTTTACAAAAACACCAAAAAAGCCCTCTCGTCTAACAATATACAAAATGCCATCGATGCTTTTGATGCCTTGGCAACCAATGAGGGAAAAGAAGAAACTGTTTTTAAAAGGATAGCTTACTTTAACAACAAACTATACTTAGATCTTGCAGATGAGAAATGGCGTGTTGTTGTAATATCTCAAGAGGGATGGAGAATATTAAACAACAGCCCTATTAATTTCGTCAGGTTCAAAAACACCCTCCCACTCCCAGAGCCAAGGCAAAGCGGCAAGAATATTTTAGATGAGTTAAGAAAACTGTTTAACTTAGAAAATGAGAAAGATTTTTATCTAATAATAGACTTTCTCCTAAATATCCTAAGCCCTTTTGAGAGCTATATAGGTCTTGCCTTAATAGGTGAGCAGGGAACAGCAAAAACAACCGCTGCAAGAATCATAAAACACATATTAGACCCAGACAGGAAAACAAAGCTAACTACACCAAAAAATGAGGAAGATTTGATTATCTCATCAAGAACAAGCAAACTACTGCTGTTTGATAACTTATCAAAATGTACGCAGAAATTTTCCGATTCTTTATGCAGGCTATTAGATGGCTCCGGAATTGCAAAAAGACGTCTTTTTACAGATGAAGATGAATCTGTTCTTTACGCCTCTTCTCCCATCATACTCACATCAATCACAAATCCATTCATGTATCCAGACTTGCTTGATAGGATAGTCATGCTAAATCTAAAGCCAATAGATTCAAAAAAAAGAAAAACAGAGGAAGAAATTTTTAAAAAGCTTGGAGAAATCCATCCTTACATTTTGGGTAGTCTTTTTGATCTTACCAGTAAGGCTTTAAAGAATATAGAAAAAGTAGATTTAAAAAACAAACCAAGAAGAGCTGACTTTGCAGTTTGGCTTGCTGCTTCTGAGCTAGATGAGAATGAGAAAAAACTTCTACCAGCGTATCTATCAAACATAAACGATATTGTAACAATGTCTTTGGATAACGACCCACTGGCATCAGCTATTATTGAGTGGTTTGAAAGTAAAGAAGAGTGGAAAGGCTCTGTCACAGAGCTAAAGAACCAAATATTTAACGTTGCGGGCAAGGAAAGAAAAAATGAGATACCAAAGGCTTCCAACAAGTTCTCAGAAAGGCTTATAAGGTTATCCAGTTTCTTAAGAAATGTGGGTATTGACATAAAGAGAAAAAGAACCAACAATGGAAGTATTATTACCATATCCACTATAGATAAAATATAAAAATAACCTACACAACCGTCACTGTTTGCAATATTCCTGATAAAACAAGAATAAAACGGTGACGGTTGTTTTATTTCTTATCTACACTTGATATACATCTCTATCGTCACTAGAAAAAGGCTTATTATTACACAAATATTCGTAATAGTGTAGAT
>JALWEJ010000090.1 GCA_027014115.1 Desulfurellales bacterium | reverse complement strand
CCCATCCGTACATGGGGCTTGCGGTGCCGTTCTTCTAATCTCTCATAGCTACTCTAAAAACACATTCTCCCAAACTTACGAAAGCAGGTCTAAAAATGTTTCAATCTCTCATAGCTATTCTAAAAACCCTGCCCAGCTTCCCATACCATTTGTAGTGTACAAAAATTTTTTTCACTCTGCACCCCTGTCCTCACTTTTTCAACTATACGAAAATGTAAATTTTATTATAGCTAAACAGCCAGAATAATCTATTTTTATGCCCAGAATGCGGGTAAATCGTGCTTCTGGGCAGTAGCATATATAACATAACGCTAAAGGAAAGATTATAGTTAATCGTGTAAAAAAATTTCACCCTTGCCCGTAAGAATCCAGTTTATGTTAACATTTTGTTTTGCTAACCAAGCAAGAAAAACAGCATTAGGGTAAGAGATTCCTAAAATCCAGTTTTGAAGAGAAGAGTATGGTATTTCCGCAAGTTCAGCCGCTTCCTTGTGTTTATAGCCCAGCATAGCTAAGACAGACTTAATCCTTTTTCCTATTTCTTTTTTATCCACATGCATTTATTCACCTCCCATCTTTTTGTGTTCATCTCTCACTATTATATACGCTACTTAAATAATGCAAGCGAAAATATTTTAATCCAATTTTGGTGTAAAAACTCCTTGACAAGTATTAATATTGGAGTATTATATTTAATGATGGTGTAAAACATTTAAAATTGGTGTAAAAAAGAGGTAAAGGGATAAAGTGAGAAATAAAGTGTCACACTCGTGCACATATATAGTGAGAGAGAAAATTTTTTTGGAGGTGTAGCATGAGTACGGACAAAAGAGAAAGAGAGCTTGCAAAAGAACTTTTAGTTGAAAAACTTGGACTCGAAAAAATGCATGAGGAAGCAAGGAAATGGGTGATTGATCGCTTAGAGCGTCATGCATATAGGAATTATCAATTCAAATCAAGAAACATGAGTTACGTAAAATATATTACTCAGTTATATATAAACAATCGAGGAATTAAGGTAATAAGAAAAAAATATTTTCAATTGATAAAAGATTTAAAGGAAACACAGGAAAAACTCTACGAAAGGAAAAATATTGTCATCAAGGAAGGTACACGAGCCTGGGCAGCCCTGCACTTGCCACCGCCAACGATGGCAACAGGCGACGGCGGCTTTCTCGAGCTGAGAGACGAAATCGGCATCGCAAAGCCGATTTGGGAAGATGTATACAATACTATAAATGTAAAAGTGTCATATATGAAAAAATTAATCTGAAGGTCTAAAGGAGGTGAATATGCAAATGCTAAGAAGAAAAAGCCCCGCAAAGCAGGGCAAAAACACTCGCAATACGATAATACTTACAGTAAAGCGTTTTGTCAAGCTGCTATTGATTACTGCTCAAGGATATATAACTCCGAACACATATAAAATTTATAACAAACTCTTTCATCTTTTTGATCTAAAAGAGGTGTAAACATGCAATTCGACACACCCGAAAAAGTTATGAGATATTTAGAGACTTTATATAAAGAACATAACTTTTATTGGAAAAAGAGAGGAAAATACTATGTTGGTTTTTGCCCTAAACACAACGATAAAAGAAGTCCAAATCTATACGTCATGCCAAATGGTGACAACGTCAACGGCTATCACTGGTATTGTTTTGCCTGCGGTTTCACAGGTCCAAAAAAAATATACAATAAAACAGAACACGATATACATGCGTTTATAAATCATTTGTCTGATAAGTTATCACAGTTTAGCAACATTTTTATCGATTATATAGGTAAAAGAATCACAGGATTAGGCGAAGAAGTCGGACTTGACGAGGCTATTGAAGTTTTAAAACAAATGCAAGTCGGTGCTTATGATGAAAGAGTTTTTAATGAACTCGAAGATGAAAACATCAAAAAGAGAATCAAAAGATACAATTTAGACAACTACAGCTGGCTTGTTTTTGTTTATCGTGACATCAACTACAGACCTGTTGCGTTAAAATTTTGCAATATTTCTATTCCGAAATACGATCCAGTTTGGAAAACAGAAGGTATTAGAACAATAAAACTCACCGACAACGACGCAACAGCTCTCTTCAATGTGAACGCAATTTATTCAGATAAACCTATTTTGTTTCTCCTTGAAGGTGAATTCGACGCTATAACGACAGAAACTGTGACAAATAATTTATATCCAGC
>JALWEJ010000089.1 GCA_027014115.1 Desulfurellales bacterium | reverse complement strand
CTCGTATGTTTTATGAACAATAAAGCCGTCTGATAGATTTTTTAAGATAGGGATAACCCCGTTTTCAAACATAGGTTTCATCTCTTTCGGTATTCCCGGCAGGCAAAATATGTGCTTGTTGTTTTCTTTTATGTATATACCTTTTGCTGCACCTGTTGAATTTTCAAGTTCAACGGCACCCTCCGGTATGTATGCCATTTTTGTTCTTTTTTCATTCATGTCGGGTGAATCTATTTTTCCTTTTTTATAAAGCTCTCTGTAGAATGCTTTAATATGGTTGTATGCGCTTTTACTTAGTATTATTTTTTTATTTAGAGCTTTTGCGATTGAAGGTATGGTAATATCATCATAAGTAGGACCCAATCCGCCTGTTGTAATAATAATATCAACTTTATCTATACATGATAAAAAACTTTCTTTTATGTCGTTTTCTGTATCATCTGTTGACACAATAAACCTGTTGTATATACCAAATTCTGTTAACAATAAAGCAATATAACTTGAATTTGTATCATTTATAAAACCACTAATTATTTCTTTGCCTATGGATAATATACAAGACGATAACATAATAAAAATGGCGGAGCCGACGAGACTCGAACTCGCGACCTCTGGCGTGACAGGCCAGCGTTCTAACCAACTGAACTACGGCTCCAATGGTGGGCGCAGCAGGACTTGAACCTACGACCCTCTGCTTGTAAGGCAGATGCTCTTCCAGCTGAGCTATGCGCCCTATTCGATAATACCTAAGAGGCTCTACTTGTTGACCTTTTCCTTAAATACTCTTCCGCATTTGAAGCTTGGAAGATTGAAAGCTTCGATTGTGAGTTTTTCTCCTGTTCTTGGGTTTCTTCCAACACGAGCAGATCTTTTGCTTGTGTAGAATGTTCCAAAGCCTGCGAAACCTACCTTTTCACCTTCGGCAACGCTATCCATAATTTCTTCAACTGTAGCATCAATAATCTTTTTTACATCTGTTTTGGTTGCTCCAACCTTTTTTGCAACCTTTTCAATAAGTTCAGCTTTAGTCATAAATAACCTCCATTTTAGTCTGGCGTCCCCAGCGGGATTTGAACCCACGTTACCGCCGTGAAAGGGCGGTGTCCTTGGCCGTCTAGACGATGGGGACGCACAATGGTGGGTCGTGCAGGAATCGAACCTGCGGCCAATAGCTTAAAAGGCTACTGCTCTACCGACTGAGCTAACGACCCATAAAAAAGGCAAGAGTGATAATACATATTCACTCCATATTTGTCAACAAAAAATAGCCCCAAAAATCACTTTTTCAAACTCTTTTCAATAAAATTCTTTACATCGTCAATATTGTTGTCGCAAACAGACATTCTTTTGGTTTTGGAATACAGTTTTTTAATTGCTTCCGGCTCATATGGTGTTTTCCCTGTTGCCTGCTTGATTGCATCAGGGAATTTTGCAGGGTGTGCCGTAGAAAGACAGATAACATCATTATGTTTTGATTGTTTGGCTGCTGATATGCCCGATGCCGTATGGGGGTCTGCTGTATATCCTGTCTCATTGTAGAACTCTCTTATAGTGCTTATTGTATTATCAGTATCAACACTGTATGATTCGAACTCTTCTTGGACTTTTGTTAAAATATCTTTATCGAACGACAATGCTTTGTTTTTTGTAAATTCATCCATCAGCTCTTTTGTTTTGCTTGGGTCTTCATCAAACAGATAATACAGATATCTTTCAAAATTGCTTGCTATTTGTATATCCATAGATGGTGAGAGTGTCTGAACAACGCCCTTTATGCTGTAATCGCCGAAATTTACGAATCTGTAGAGTATATCGTTTGAGTTGGTTGCAAGGATGAGTTTTTTTATTGGCAGACCCATTTTTTTTGCGACATAACCGGCAAATATATCACCAAAGTTGCCTGTGGGCACACTAAAATAGAGTTCGTCAACACCTGTTTTGAAGTATGCATAAAAATAGTAAACAATTTGAGCCAAAATTCTTGCCCAGTTTATGGAATTGACAGCACCGAGTTTGTATCTGTTCCTAAAATCCAAATCATTGAAAATGGATTTTACTATATATTGGCAGTCGTCAAACGTGCCATCTACGGCTATATTGTATACATTATTATCCTCAACAGTTGTCATCTGCATCTGCTGAACCTTGCTGACCTTGTTGTGGGGATGCAGTATGAAGATATTGATATTTTTTTTGCCTTTTAGCCCATAGATAGCTGCACTACCTGTATCGCCGCTTGTAGCCCCAAGAATGTTTATGTATGAATTTGTTTTGTCTAAGGCATATTCAAATAGGTTTCCAAGAAACTGAAGGGCAATATCTTTAAATGCAAAGGTTGGTCCGTGAAATAACTCAAGAATATACACGCCGTCTTTTTTAATAACAGGTGCCACTTCAGGTGTGTCGAATGTGGAATAACTTTTATCTGTCAGCTCTTTTATGGTTTTTTCATCTATATCGTCTATAAACAGCTTAAAAATTTCATAAGCAAGCTCTTTGTATTCCAAATCTCTTAGCTTTTCCAAGTCGACAGTGGGTATACTTTCGGGTATGATTAAACCTCCGTCTGTTGCAAGCCCCATTAAAAAAGCTTCTGTAAAGCTTATGTTATTAACACTTCCACGCGTGCTTTTATATCTCATAAGCTACACCTTCTTTACAGCCTGGTTTGCGCATACCAATATAGGGTCCCATACAGGTGCAAATGGTGGCGAATATACAAGATCAAGCCCCTGGATATCTTTTATGGTCATATTTGCATATATGGCTGCTGCCATAACATCTATTCTTAATGCTGCGCTTTCATCACCGATACTTTGTGCCCCAAGCAGCCTACCTGTACCTTTTTCAGTTATAAATATTATTGTAATTTTGTCTTGAAAAGGATAGCCGTGAGCTTTTGTCGGGGCTGTTATTACGGTTTTGAAAGCGTCAAATCCTGCATTTTCCGCCTCTTTTAGCGAAAGACCTGTTTTGCCTACTGCAAGCCCGAATGTTTCAAATGCCCTTGTGCCTACAACGCCTGCAAATTTCTCATTTGCACCGGCTATGTTTGCACCGGCTGTCTTTCCCGATTTGTTTGCATTGTTTCCGCTTGGCAGGTAGATATTTTTATCAAGTATTCTGTGGTATAGTAATGCGCAGTCACCGCCTGAATATATGTTATCTATATTGGTCTTGAAGTATCTATCAACAACAACAGCTGAGCTTGTTTTGTCAATCTCAACTCCAGAACCCTCAAGCAATTCTGTGTTTGGTGTAAATCCCATGCCTATATTGATTATGTCAGATTCAAAATCGCCTTTATTTGTCTTTACGGTTAATCCGTCTATTTCTTTTAAATCTACGCCTGTTACGAGCTTAACACCGTTTTTTTCGAGCACTTCCATAAGCTTTTCATTGACCTCATCTTCAAATTCGCTCATTACGGTACTGCTTCGTTTAAGCATTGTTATATCTTCTATTCCTGCTCTTTTGAAATTGTCTGCAACCTCAAGGTTGATAAAGCCTGCACCTATCAATACGCATTTCTTCGGATTTTTTTCTTTGATGTATTTTTTTATCGCTCTTACATCGTCAAGCGTTTTTAATTTGAATACTCCATCATTATAAATGCCTTCTATGTTTGGCAGTGTTGCTCTGGCGCCTGTTGCTATCACAAGGTAATCGTACTCAAGCTCGTAGTTTCTTCCTGTTGCTGTATTATTTACAAAAACCTTATTGCTTGTTGGATTGATGGAAGTGGCTTCGTTGAGTATCCTGACATCTATGCCGCGTTTTTCTTTAAAATCCTGTGCACTCATAACAATAAGTTCTTCAACGTCTAAATCGTATCCTATGTTGTACGGCATGCTGCAGGCTCCGTATGATACATCCTTTGTTTTTTCCAGAACGATAACTTCCGCACTTTTTATGCGTCTTTTTATCTGGCTTGCAGCACTCATTCCTGCTGCATCTCCGCCTATAACAACGGCTTTAAGTGGTCTTTCCTGCATCTATCTATTCTCCTTTACCTACAAGTTCAGTCAAAACAATACTAGATTTCGGGTGGACAAATGCAACTTTAACTCCGCTTGCACCATCAAAAGACTCTTCGTTTATTAGTTTGATACCCTTTGATTTTAAATTCTCAAGTTCTTTATTTATATTGTCTGTCATATATGCAATATGGTGCAAGCCTTCACCCTTTTTTTCTATAAATTTTGCAATGGGGCTATCGGGTGCAGTTGGTTCTAAAAATTCTATATGCACACCGTTTATATCAAATTTTGCAACCTTGACTTTTTGGGATTCAACCTCTTCTTGCTCAATCAGTTCAAGCCCCATTATATTTTTGTAAAGCTTTATAGTTTCTTCAAGATTTTTTACGGCAATACCAATATGGTCTATCTGTTTAAGCATGTTTTTACACCCCTTTTAATATTCATCTGTTTCCTTAGTGCCTTTGCAAACCTCTTTAATTCTGTCTTTTACCAATCTACCATTTTCGATAATTCTTACATGAACTTTTTGGCAGGTTGTGTGTCTGCTTGGGTTGTAATACTGGTTTGATATTGGGTCTGCCTCAACCCTCTCCCATCCTTTATTTGTTTGTCTTTGGTAAGCCACAGGCTGCTGCTTTGCTACTGCCTCATTGATTGCCTGCTGTTGAATTTGATGATAGGCTTCACCTGCAACTGCTCCTATAATTCCGCCTATGACGGCACCTTTCCATTTATCGTGTGAGACACTTGCTCCTATTGCAGCTCCAGCTGCTGTGCCGAGTGCCACATTTTCAGATTCTGTTGCACATGATGAAATCATTGTCAGAGTAAATGCCAAACCTATAAACATTATAAAGAGTTTTTTCATGGTAGCCTCCTTTTTAACATTTTTTAAATGCCGTTAAAATTTTTTCAGCCGCAAGTGACGGTGTAGTTATGCTGTTTTCTACGGCTTTTTCCATTTCTTTTGAGATTTTTGATATATCCTCATCCAAGAACAGCATATCTTTTAAGCCTTCCATAACAACACTCCACATCCAATCCTTTGCTTGTTTTTTTCTTTTTGCATAAAAATAACCACTCTTTTTTTGCATTTTAACATAATCGTTTACAACATTCCAGAGTTCTTTAATGCCTGTTTTTTCTAAAGCACTAACCAGCAGTACAGGAACAATCCAGTTGTTATCCAATGGTCTGAGAATGTGCAGGGCATTTTCAAGTTGTTTTTTGGAAAGAGATGCTCTTTGATGGTTGTCTTTATCTGCTTTGTTTATCACTATAGCGTTTGCAACCTCCATTATACCACGTTTTATCCCCTGAAGCTCGTCCCCTGCATTTGGCAGCTGCATCAAAAGAAAAAAATCCACCATGGATGCCACAGCAACCTCGGATTGTCCGACGCCGACTGTTTCCACGATGACAACATCATATCCGTTTGCTTCACATAAAAATATACTCTCTCTTGTTTTTCTTGCAACACCACCTAAAGAATCGCCTGAGGGCGAGGGTCTTATGAAGGCGTTTTCTTGTCTTGAGAGTATCTCCATTCTTGTTTTATCGCCCAGAATAGAACCGCCTGTTATATGTGAGCTGGGATCAACTGCCAAAACGGCAACCTTATAACCCTGTTCTATCAAAAACATTCCGAATGTTTCTATAAGGGTGCTTTTTCCAACACCCGGCACGCCACTTATACCTATTCTTATAGAATTTCCCGAGTGTGGAAGTATAGATTCAAGAAGAGTCTTTGCCTCTTTTTTGTGGTTGTGATTTTTGCTCTCTATCAATGTTATAGCTTTAGCCAGAGCTTTCCTTTGGCCGGACAAAAGACTTTTTGATAATTGCTTTGTGTTCATTATTTGTTTAAAATCTGTTTCGGTGTTCTTTTTTCTTTAACTGCTTTTAAAACTTCTCTTGCTGATTCTATTAGGCTGGTTCCTGGTCCGAATATTGCGGCAACTCCGGCATTATACAGATAATTATAATCCTGTCTCGGTATAACTCCGCCTGCAAAAACAATTATATCGTCGTCAGCATCAAGTTTTTTTAACTCTTCAATGAGTTGTGGAACAAGTGTTTTATGTCCTGCTGCCAAAGATGATGCACCTACTGCATGAACATCATTTTCAACAGCCATTTTTGCAGCCTCATCGGGTGTTTGAAATAGAGGTCCAACGTCAACATCAAAACCCATATCCGCATAGGCTGTAGCTACGACCTTTGCTCCTCTGTCGTGTCCGTCCTGCCCCATTTTTGCTATCAAAATTCTCGGTCTTCTTCCCTCTGCTTTCTCAAATTCTTCAATTTCTTTTTTGATTTCGTTAAATTCGTTGTTATCTTCAAGCATACTTCCGTATGCTCCTGATACCAGCTTTATTTCCGGTTGGTATCTGCCGTATACTTTTTCAAGTGCATATGATATTTCTCCAACGGTTGCCCTAAGTCTTGCTGCTTCAACACTAAGTTCCAAAAGATTACCATCTCCGTTTTGTGCTGCCTTTGTTAATTTATCCAAAGCCTTTTGAACTTTACCGTTGTCACGTTTTTCTTTTATCTTTTTTAATCGTGCTATCTGTTTTTCTCTAACGGCTGTATTGTCTATATCTAAAACCTCAACCGTTTCGTCTTCTTCTTCGGATATGGTGTATTTGTTTACACCCACTATTACATATTCTTTGTTGTCAATTAAAGCCTGTCTTTTTGCTGCTGATTCCTCAATTCTCAATTTTGGCATACCTGATTCAATCGCTTTAGTCATACCACCAAGCTCTTCGACCTCATCAAGAATTTTTGAAGCCTCGTTTATAAGGGCATGTGTCAGTGATTCAATATAATACGAACCTGCAAGCGGGTCTACGGTTTTACATACGTTGCTTTCTTCTTGAATAATAATTTGTGTGTTTCTTGCGATTCTTGCCGAAAAATCTGTCGGAAGAGCTATTGCCTCATCGAGTGCATTTGTGTGCAGTGATTGTGTTCCGCCAAGAACTGCTGCCATTGCCTCAATTGTTGTTCTTATGATGTTGTTGTACGGCTGCTGTGCCGTTAAACTCCAGCCTGATGTCTGGCAGTGTGTTCTTAGTGACATGGAGCGGTGGTCTTTGGGGTTGAACTGGCTCATAAGTTTTGACCATAAAAATCTCGCTGCTCTCAATTTTGCTATTTCCATAAAGAAGTTCATTCCTACACCAAAGAAGAAGGATAATCTCGGAGCAAATGCGTCCACATCGAGTCCTTTGGAAAGAGCTGTTGTTACATATTCAAGTCCGTCTGCAAGAGTAAATGCAAGCTCGAGAGTGGCATTTGCGCCCGCCTCCTGAATATGATATCCGCTTATGCTGATAGAATTAAATTTTGGCATGTATTTGCTTGTGTATTCTATTATGTCGGCAATTATTCTCATTGACGGTCTTGGTGGGTATATGTATGTATTTCTAACCATAAATTCTTTTAATATGTCGTTTTGTATTGTTCCTGCAAGTTTTTCCTGCGTTACACCCTGTTCTTCTGCTGCAACTATATAGCCTGCCATTATCGGTAAAACCGCACCGTTCATTGTCATTGATACAGATACTTTATCCAATGGTATATCATCAAAGAGTATTTTCATATCCTCAACGGAATCTATGGCAACACCGGCTTTTCCGACATCGCCCACAACGCGTGAATGGTCTGAATCATATCCTCTGTGTGTTGCCAAATCGAATGCAACAGAAAGTCCCTGCTGTCCTTGAGCCAAATTTCTTTTATAGAAGGCATTTGATTCCTCTGCTGTAGAAAAACCGGCATACTGCCTGATTGTCCAGGGCCTACCTGCATACATTGTTGCCTTTGGCCCTCTAATAAACGGCGGAAAACCCGGAAAAGTATCCAAATACTCAAGCTTTTCCAAATCCTCAGCAGTGTATAGTGGTTGAATATCTATACCCTCGGGTGATTCCCAGATAAGAGTTTGTATATCTCTACCCTTTAATTCTTTTTTTGCCAAATTCTTCCATTCTTCTTTGGTTGTTTGCTTGAAAGACATAATGGTCCTCCTTTTTAATTTTTATATGAAAATCTAATAACTAATACCTGTATTTAATTAAAATGTCAATAAATAATTAAGTTACGACTGAATATTGACAATAGATAGCTATTTTTATATTATGTAAATCCTATTATACATTAAGGAGAAAGAAAGTGAAGTGGATGAAGAATTTAAAAACCTATACACCTCCTGCATTTACTGTAATCAGAGATGATTATAGATGTATAAGGTGTAAGGCTTGTGTGGAGCAATGCTCTTTTGATGCTACATTTTACGATGAAGAGGAGAACAGGGTTTGGAATTGGGATGCAAATTGCGTAAGCTGTAATAGATGTGCCGCAATATGTCCGACAGAGGCTATAACCATAGAAAAACGGGATTATAGCTACAGACGTAATTACAGTTGGGAATCTCATATAGACAGTTTGAAAAAAAGAGCGATCTTTGGTGGAACGCCTGTTGTTTCAATGGGTAATGACAAACCCTATAAGATATACTGGGACCACATTCTTCTCAATGCATCTCAGGTAACTAACCCCTCAATAGACCCTTTGAGGGAACCTATGGAATTAAAAACATTTTTGGGTAAAAAACCTCATAATATAGAAATTGGTGATGATGCCTTAAAAACAATATTATCACCACAGCTTGAGATTGACATACCTATAATGTTTGCAGCTATGAGTTATGGTGCTTTGAGTTACAATGTTGTTGAAGCTTTGGGTAGAGCAGCAAGAGAAATGGGAACATTCTATAACTCCGGAGAGGGCGGACTAAACAAAGATCACTATAAATTTAAAGGCAATATTATAGTTCAGGTTGCAAGTGGAAGATTTGGTGTGCACAAACCGTATCTTGATGTTGGCAGTGCAATAGAGATTAAAATAGGACAGGGCGCAAAACCGGGAATTGGTGGTCATTTACCAGGCGAAAAGGTGACAGAGACCATATCGGAAACGAGAATGATGCCTCAAGGCTCAGATGCAATATCTCCTGCTCCTCATCATGATGTTTATTCTATTGAGGATTTAAGGCAGCTCATATATGCTCTAAAAGAAGCAACAGAGTATACAAAACCTGTTATTGTTAAAATAGCCGCTGTTCATAATGTTGCGGCTATTGCAAGTGGTGTTGCAAGAGCGGGTGCCGATATTTTGTGTATTGATGGATTTAAAGGTGGAACGGGAGCATCTCCACAGGTTATTAGGGATAATGTTGGTTTGCCTATAGAATTTGCTTTGGCAGTTGTTGATGAAAGATTAAGAAATGAAGGAATTAGACAGGATGTGTCAATTGTTGCAAGCGGTGGTATAAGAAATTCAATGGATGCGGTAAAGGCGATAGCGCTTGGTGCAGATGCTGTGTATATAGGAACAGCAGCACTTCTTGCCATAGGTTGCACGATGTGTCAACAGTGCCATACGGGAAAGTGTGCCTGGGGTATAACCACACAGGATCCTCATCTGTCAAAAAGGGTAAATCCCGATATAGCAAGCGAAAGGCTTATAAATCTTCTGAAAGTTTGGGCGCTTGAGATAAAAGAGACGATGGGTGCTATGGGTATCAATTCAATAGAATCTCTAAGAGGCAACAGATTGAATTTAAGAGGCATTGATTTGACAGATAGAGAGATGGAAATACTCGGAATTCTTCCGGCGGGCGAGTAAGGAGTTTTAAATGAAAATTGTAAAAATAAACGAAGATAATTGTATATATTGTCATTTGTGTGAAGTAGCATGTGTAGTTGAGCACTCTCAATCCAAGGATATTATAAAAGCTTTTAAAAGAGAAGAAAAGCCTACAGCAAGGTGCGGAGTGGAGTTTAACTATCCTCTTTCGCTTTCTGTTATGTGTAGACACTGCGATGATGCCCCCTGCATGGAGGCTTGTCAAAATGGTGCAATGCACAGAGATGATAGAGGGTATGTTGTTGTAAACGAAGATAAGTGCGTGGGCTGCTGGATGTGTGTAATGGCTTGTCCTTACGGTGTTATAAAAAGGGATACAAGAAGAGATGTCTGGGGATTATCAACAAAATGCGATTCTTGCCCCGATAGAGACGTGCCGGCTTGTGTTGAAGCGTGTCCGAACAATGCCTTAATGTTTGAAGAAATATAAAAGGGGAAAAAATGAAAATTGTAATAATAGGAAATTCGGTAGCAGGCATAAATGCCGTTGAAGCCGTAAGAGAGAAAGATAAAATATCCGAAATAAAAGTTATATCGGATGAACAAACAAGAGCCTATTCCCACCCGCTACTTCCCAATTTTGTTGTTGGCGATGTTAGCAGGGCTGAGGAGAGATTTTACTACAGGGAGAGAAATTTTTACGAAAAACACAATGTAAAAACTTTGCTTGGTAGGCGTGCGGTTAAGATTTTTCCAAAAAACAAATATGTTGAGCTGGATAATGAAGAAAAGGTTGACTATGATAAGCTTTTGATAGCATGTGGCGGTAAACCGTTTGTGCCGAGCATGAAGGGTGTTGAGCTCAATGGTGTTCACACATTGACCAATATAAAGGCTGCAGACAAATTAAAAGCGGATTTGCCGAACATTGAACATTGTGTTGTTGTGGGCGGTGGCTTAATCGGAAGTAAAATTGCAGAAAAGCTTGCCAAGAAGGGTGTTAAGGTTACTCTTGTTGAGTTGATGAGGCGTGTTCTGTTTCCTGTTTTGGATGATGCGGGGGCTGATTATGTACATAAAGAGCTGAAAAATCTCGGAGTAAAGCTTGTTCTGGAAGACTCTGTTGTAGAACTTAAAGGTGACAAAAGGGTAAAAGAGGTTGTCTTATCAAGCGGAAAAACAATTAAGGCTAATAGCGTGATTGTTGCCGTTGGTGTAAGACCTAACCTTGATTTTGTTGCAGACTCAGACATAGAAGTTAATAAAGGTATAATAGTCAATGATTATATGCAGACAAATATAGATACCATCTTTGCAGCAGGGGATGTTGTTGAGGCTTATGATATTGTTATATCGCAAAAAAGACCTATACCTATTTTGCCGCTTGCTGCAAGGCAAGGTAGGGTTGCAGGTTTAAATATAATTGATTCCAATGTAAAGTATAAAGGCGGTTTTCCAACAAACTCCATTACCATAGGAAATATTAGTTTCATATCTATGGGCATTGTGGATTCTGACGAGTTTGAAGTTTTGAAGATTAAAAAAGACGGTGAATATCGTAAATTCTTGATACATGATGATAAGCTTATAGGAGCTATACTTGTTGGGAATATAGAAAAAGCCGGCATGTTTAATTGGATGATACAGAACAGGTTTGATGTATCTTGGATAAAAGATACATTTTTAAACAGTGATTTTGGTTGGAAATACTTCAATAAAGCCTTTAGAGTTTTAAGGTTAGATAGAAAAATAAAGTAAAATGGGAGAGACTATGGAATTAACAAAAGATATATCCGGATGTGGTATAGCCGGTTTTATAAATAGAGACGGTTCGCTTGTTTCCGGTATAGATATAGCAGACTCTATTACATTAATGAAAGATAGGGGTAATGGTCTTGGAGCCGGATTTGCAGCCTATGGTATCTATCCCGATTTTAAGGAATTTTATGCTTTGCATATCATGTATGATGATGAACATGCAAGAAAAATCACAGAAGAATATCTTGATAGAAAATTGCACATAGAGCAGCATGGAGGCATGCCTACAAGACCTATAAAAAAGAAAAGACCTATATTTTTTGTATATTTTGTAGAGCCGAGAGAGCAGAGCACAAAAGCAGAAAGTGAAGAGTTTAGAAAAGAAGAGGAAGATGAATTTATAGTCAAGCTTGTTATGCATATTAACGAAAAAATAGACGGAGCCTATGTTGTTTCAAGTGGAAAAAATATGGGGGTTTTCAAAGGTGTCGGATTTCCCGATGAGATTGCCAACTTTTTTAGGATAGATGAATATAAAGCATGCTGTTGGACAGCACATAATCGTTTTCCCACAAATACACCTGGCTGGTGGGGTGGTGCTCATCCATTCTCTTTGCTGTATTGGACAGTTGTGCATAACGGTGAAATTTCTTCATACGGTGCAAACAAAAGATATCTTGAGATGTATGGATATAAATGTACTCAAAAAACAGATACTGAGGTTGTTGCATATCTTTTGGATTTGATATCAAGAAAGCACGGCTTGTCTTTTGATATGGTCGGAAAAATATTTTCGCCGCCTTTATGGGAAGAGATAGAAAAAATGGGCAAAAAAGAAAAGGAATTGTACACGGCTTTGAGGATGACCTATGGAGGAGCGCTGCTTAATGGTCCTTTTTCAATTATTGTCGGTTATAGAGGCGGTATGTTCGGGTTGAACGACAGGATTAAATTAAGGCCTCTTGTTGCCGCAAAGAAAGGTAATACGGTATTTATGGCAAGTGAAGAATCAGCTATAAAATATATAGCAAAGGATTTGGATGAGATATGGATGCCAAAAGCCGGAGAACCTGTAGTTGTAAACTTGACCGAAGAGGGATACAAGAAAATATACGGAACTTTGGTTTAATAAGGAGTTGCATATGTATGAAATAGATGCAAAGAATGTTTATTATAGAGCATTGAACGAAACAATTAGAAGTGCCATAAAAAACCATAACAAAGATTTGGTTATAGAAAATGTATGTGGTCAATACTATATAGGTACAGGTTTGTCAGATCCCGATGTTACATTGACAATACACGGTGTTCCCGGAAATGATTTGGGAGCATTTATGAACGGTCCAAAAATCATTGTTCACGATGATGCTCAAGACGGTTTGGGAAATACTATGAACGGCGGTAGAATAGTGGTTTACGGAAGTGCAGGAGATGTGCTTGCCTACAGTATGAGAGGAGGTTCTATCTTTGTTGAAAAAGATGTGGGTTACAGGGCTTGTATACATATGAAGGCTTACAAAGACATGAACCCAACCGTTGTTGTAGGTGGTTGTGCAGGGGCATTCATGGGTGAATATATGGCAGGTGGAACATTGATACTGCTTGGTTTGACAAAGGATAAAAACAAAGCTGTTACAGGCAACTATTTGGCAACGGGTATGCATGGTGGTTCAATTTTTATAAGGGGTGAGGTTGACGATAATCTTCTTTGGAATCAAGCTATGACAATAAAGCCGACAGATGAAGATTATAAAGTTATACAAGAAAATGTAAAAGAGTTTTGCAATATTTTTAAAAATGATTATAATAAAATCATGAAGGAAGAGTTTGTAAAGGTTGTACCCAAGTCAACAAGACCGTATGGACACCTTTACATACCAGGACCTTGATTAATATGTGCCCTGGCTCACACGTGATGTACTTTTTTCCTTAGAGCCAACACCTGACAATGGGGGGTTGGCTATGTAGGGTGCTGTGAATGGGCCTTTTGTCAGATAAAAGGATGTGTCGCCTCCTTACACGATATCCCCACGTTTCATTGTTAGGTTCTAGGAAAAATACTGCACACGGTGTGCTGGGGTCTTAAATATATATTTGACGGATTAAGCAATGTTTTTGACATATATCCGCCATAAAAAGAGGGCAGCATGGATAAGGAAAGCCTAAGAAAAAGGTTAAAAATTGCACGAAGTGCTTTAAATAAAAAAAGTATACTCTACAAGAGTCGTATTTTATCTTCTAAAATACTGATGTTTACTAAAAAAAATAGAAATATAGCTTCATACTGCCCATTTAATAACGAAATAAATCCTAACATCTATTTAGAAAAGAAAGATACTTATTTTCCAAAGATAAAAAACGGCAGAATGATTTTTAAAAACGGCTCATACGGGTTTTTGAAGGGGTATGGCGGAATAAGAGAGCCGTTTGGTTCAAGAGCAACAAGAATTTTTAAACGCAGTATTAAGACTGTTATTGTTCCTGCTTTGGCTTTTGATTTGCGCGGTTACAGAATTGGATACGGTATGGGATTTTATGATAAATTTCTTGAGAGCTTTAGAGGATTAAAGATAGGTGTTGTTTATGATTGCTGTATTGTTGAAAAAATAAACAATGAGAGTCACGATATACCTATGGATATAATATTAACCGAGACAAAAAATATTAGATGTAAATTAAGGAGATAGAAGATGAGTATGCTAATAGTTGGACTGCTGATAGTGTTATCTGTTGCTGTTGGTATATCTTTGGGCGCATTCGGATACCATCAGCTCATCGCAAAAAAGAAAGAGTATGCCAAACAAAAAGCAGAGGATATTGTTGAATCTGCAAACAAAGAGAAAGACAACATTTTGAAGAGTGCAGAGATTGAAGCAAAAGAGTATATGATTAAGGCTAAAAACGAAATCGAAAATTTGGAAAAAGAATCAAAAAAAGAGATGCAGAGGTGGGAAAAGAGACTTCAAGCAAAAGAAATGAGTCTTGACAAAAAGCAGTCGTATCTTGACGACAAACTTGAAACGATTTCTCAAAAACAGGAAGATATTGCAAACATAGAAAAAGAGCTTGAGAAGAAGATTGTTGAGATTGATGAACTTGTAGAAAAAGAGAAGGCTAAGCTTGAAAAAATAAGCGGTATGTCCAAAGAAGAGGCAAAATCAGAATTGATTAAGACCATAGAAGAGGAAGCAAAAAGAGAGGCTGCAAACAAAATTAAAAAAATGGAAGAAGAACTCAAAGAAGAATCCAAGAAACTCTCTCAAGAAATACTTGCAATGTCTATGGAAAGGATTGCAAGCAACTATGTAGCCGAAAAAACAGTATCGACCGTAACCTTGCCGAACGATGAAATGAAGGGCAGAATTATCGGTAGAGAGGGTAGAAATATAAGATCGTTTGAGAAGGAAACAGGAACGGATTTGATTATTGATGATACACCGGAAGTTGTTGTTATCTCAAGTTTTAATCCGCTCAGAAGAGAAATTGCAAAGATTGCGCTTGAGCGTTTAATTAAAGATGGAAGAATACATCCGGCAAGGATTGAAGAAACAGTTGAAAAAGTGAAAGAAGAGCTTTATCAGGAAGCATCAGAAGAGGCAAAACAAGTTGTATTCGATCTCGATATAGGCAATGTCCATCCAGAGCTTATTAAATATCTAGGCCTTTTGAAATACAGGACAAGCTATACGCAAAATGTTTTGGCTCACTCCGTAGAGGTTGCCTATCTTTCAGGTATGATGGCGGGCGAACTTGGCTTAAATATCAAGCTTGCCAAAAGAGCAGGCTTGATGCACGATATCGGAAAGGCTGTAGACCAAGAACTTGAGGGCTCTCATACAAAGATAGGAGCCGACCTTGCCAAAAAATACGGTGAAAATAAGTGTGTCATAAATGCCATAATGTCACACCACGGTGAGGTTGAACCTATGTGTGCAGAAAGCGTACTTGTTTCTATTGCTGATACGCTAAGTGCTGCAAGACCCGGTGCAAGAAGAGAAAGGCTTGAGAATTATATACAAAGACTTGAAGAACTTGAGGGCATTGCAAAGAAAAAAGAGGGTGTAAAAGAGGCATACGCAATTCAAGCAGGAAGAGAATTGAGGATTATTGTTGAGCATACCCTTGTTGACGATGCACAAAGCTTGATGGTGGCAAGGGATATTGCACATGAAATATCGGATCAGGTTTCATATACCGGCCAGGTTAAGGTTGTTGTCATCAGGGAGAATAGGGCTATAGAGTATGCAAACTGAGTTTAATGTTTTATTTATTGGAGATGTTGTAGGAAGGTACGGAAGAAGGATTTTAAGGTCTGAGATAGACAACATCAAACGTGAGTATGAAATTGATTTTACGGTTGTTAATATTGAAAATGCAGCAGAAGGTTTCGGCATAAACAAGAAGGTTTATGCCGAACTTGAGCCTTGTGCCGATGCTTTTACGCTTGGAAATCACACATGGGATAAACAGGAACTTATAAACGAGATTCAGGCAATGGATAAAGTTATAAGGCCTGTCAACTTTGCCAAAAGAGCACCCGGTGTGGGTTTTAGACTTTTTAGCGTAAACGGTATTGAAGTAGCTGTGATTAACGCTATCGGAAGGATTTTTATGCTGCCTGTTGACAATCCGTTCTACGAGGTTGAGGATTTGCTTGAAAGTGGATTGTTGGATAAAGCAGCAGTAAAGATTGTGGATTTCCATGCTGAGGCAACAAGTGAAAAACAGGCGTTCGGTTGGTATTTTGACGGTAAGGTGAGTGCTGTTTTGGGGACGCACACACATGTGCAAACTGCGGATAACAGAATTTTACCCGAAGGCACAGCATACATAACGGATGCTGGAATGACAGGCTGTCATGACGGTGTGCTTGGGTTTAATAAAGATGAAGCTTTGAGTAGATTTTTGACGTATATACCCAAACGTCTGAAGGTTTGCAAAAAAAATCTTAAAATAAATGGTTGTGTTGTAAAAATAGATTCAAAAAGCGGAAGAGCGCTATACATCAACAGAATAGACAGAGCTTGTGATATTTAGCCAAACCTAAAAACAGCTACTCTCGGCAGGCCTGCAAAATCTTTTTTGAGATAGAGCAAGCTTTTGTATGTTTTTACAAATTCTTCCTGATCATAGCCTATCTCGATTATCAGATATCTGCATAAATCTTTTGCCTGGTTTATCAGTTTTTCAATTATTTGTGTTCCGTTTTTGCATATCAGTGCTTTTTTGGGTTCAAACTTCACATCTTCCTGCAGGTTTTTATATTCGTTTTCGTCAATATATGGCGGATTTGAGACGATTATATTCACCTTTTCTTTTAAAAATAAGAGCGTATCGGCTTCGATAAACTCCACATCAGCCTGTAGCTTTTCTGCATTTATTTTTGCTGTATCCAAGGCTTTCTTTGATATATCGCTTGCAGTAATTTTTATATTCAGAAGCTTTGAGAGTGTTATGGCTATACAGCCGCTTCCTGTTCCTACATCGATTATTTTTGGGTTTTTAAATTCTTTAGCCACATTTAGTGTTTCTTCAATAAGCAGCTCTGTTTCCTGCCTTGGTATGAGCACATTTTCATCAATATAAAACTCAAATCCATAGAACTCCTTTGAATTTTGTATGTATGCTATAGGGTATTTTTTTACCCTCTTTTCAAGCAGTCTATTCAGTTTGTCTGACTCATCTTTTGAGAGCTCATAATCTGGGTTTGTTAGACAAAAAACATCATCTTTCTGCGTGGATTCTTTTAATATAATCAGTGCATCTATGCTGTATGTTGCAATATTTGATTCCTTTAAGGTTTTTGTTAGAATTGATAAAGCCTCTTTTATCTTCATAGTTTCTCCATTATAAGTCGGTTGTTTTGAATGTATGCCTTTAGTTTTTTTCTCAAAACAACCATTTTTCCTTTTTTTAGAGTCATTATTCTTTCTATATTGTCGAAACTGATAGAGTATGGTGTATTAAGAAGTTTTTGTGCAGCTTTGGATATAACCCTTGATTTTACGGCTTCTTGTTTGTCCATCTTGTTTAAATCAAGTATGATTGTTTGCTTATTGAATAGAGTCAAGCTTTTTATGAATGATTTTTCGGCTTGATTTTCAAGATAATCATTGTCACGCGCAAGTATAGTGTACTCTTTGTAGAGTGTTTCAGTTATGTTTGGGTTAAATTTGCTAAGCTCATTCATAAGCTTAAGCCTTATTCTATTTCTTGTGAATTTTGTCTGAAAATTAGAGCTATCTGTTTTGAATTGTATGTTGTTTTCATTTAAAAATGATATTATCTCATCCTTTTTTAAAAAAAGCACAGGCCTTATGTATATGCCGCGTTTTATTTTTAGCGATGTAAGCCCTTTTGAACTCGCACCGCGCAGCATATTAAGCAAAAATGTTTCAGCCACATCGTTTTTTGTATGTGCCAAAGCAATACTGTTTAAGTCAAAGCGTTTGGCAGATTTTTCAAAAAATTCGTATCGTTTTATCCTTGATGCCTCTTCAACTGAGAGTCTGCTTAATTCTGCAAAGGCTTCAATATTATAAAAGTCTGAAACAAAGTGTATGTTAAGTTTTTTAGATAGTTCTCTCACAAAATTTTCTTCGCTGTCTGCCTCATTTCTCAATTTGTGGTTGAAGTGCAGAACATGCAGCTCTATTTTTAGCTCTTCTTTTATGCTGTTTAAGGCATAAAGCAGAAAAACAGAATCGGGTCCGCCAGATACCCCGATGCCGAGTTTGCCTTTTTGAATGAGCCTATTGTCCGTTATAAATTTTTCTAACCTCTTTATAATTGTATCCGTCAAAGAAATAGACCAAACCTCCTATCAAACTGCAGAAAACCGTTACAAAAAATACCTCAATACTCAAAGATAGTGCCTCTGTTTTGTTTAATCCAGCAAAGGAGAAGAAAAACACAAACGAAAACTCCCTAACACCTATTCCGTTAAATGATACAGGCAGAAAACTAATGAGGTTTATGATTGGTATGAATGCAAAGTAGTATGCCCAGTTTATCGAAAAGCCGAGCATGCTGCCGGATACTGCGTATATAAGTATAACAAAAGCCTGAACAAAAAACGACAAAACAGACACCACAAAAAAGTATCTGCTTTTGTGAAACAGTGTTATGTTGTTGTAAAAAACAGCTATTTTTTCGTATTTTGCAAAAAAGCGCACTGCATATACCGATATGTATGCAAAGATATTTATTAAAACAATAATTGCAATGATTTTTTTTGAAAAAAAACGGCTAAATATCAAACTGCTTGTAAGTGATATAAAAAGCAGTGCCAAGAGTCCATTGTATCTTTCTGAAAATATCGAGCTTACTGCTTTGTTGAACGGGATTTTTCTTGAGAGGATATATGCTTTAACGGCATCACCGCCTATTATGCTCGGCAGAAACAGATTTGCGTACATGCCTATCAGGTATATTTTAAAAAGCCACAAAGACGGTAAATTTTCTTTTAAGCTTTTTATGACAAAATGCCACCGAATGCTGCTTATGAGCTGTGATACCATATAAAGAACAGATAGAAGCAAAAATTTCAGCACACCGATTTTGGTTATTGTGCTTTGAAGTTTTTTTATGTCTGTTGTGTAAAATAGTATGGCAAGCAAAATGATGCTAACAGAAAGCTTCAGTAAAAACTTTGTTTTTCTCACAGCTTGATATTATAGATATAGCAGGTTTTAATCAAATAATTTTGTTTGGTTTTGATGATTTTTGGGAATGTTGTTTGCTAAGCAAAACATGGCGATATTTTGGTTTTTTTGGAGTTTGAATATGTTTAGAGTTAAATCCGGTAGAATAATTCTTTTATCTATAAATCTATCGTATGAAGGTGGTGTTGAATATGCAATTGCAAAGGGTGAAAAAATTATCGAAACCGGAAGTTGCACGCTAAATGCATTGAAAGACCTAAAAAAAGAAAAAAAGGTTAATTATGCAAGAGTTGCACTTTTGTCTGAGCTGAGTTTTTTTGACATGACTCAAGTAACCGTTAGAAATGACAAATTTATCAATATGGCTGTGAAGAAATATATAAACGAACAGTCGGTATTTATGGAGCCTTTCAAAATCAGCTATGAACAGGTAGAAGAAAATGACACAGCAAGACGTATTGCTGTCAGCGCAATACCGGAGGCAGATTTGAACAGAATAGCTTTTTTGAGAGATTTGTTTATTATGGAGTATGTTGTTCCGCTTGAAATCGTTGTATCGAAATTTGCCATATCACAAAATGCCAATACAAGCAGGGTATTGTGGGCATCCTTGAATACACAAATCGATTTGGAAGTTGAAAACGGCTGTATAAAATCAAAGACAGTATCTGCATATAACAAAACAGATGAAATTGATGTGAGTTTCTATCCGGAAGATACGGTATTTCTCGGTGAGTTTGTTAAATACCACAACAATGATGAACTATCCGAGAATGAAAAATTTAAAAACCAATTGGCACATTTCTATGGATTGTTTAAGATTGACAAGGATTTTGATTTTCTTGAACAAGAGTATATACACAAAGTTGTCTCGTATGAGTTAAGCAGAGTTGTATTTGCTTTTTCTGTATTAGTTTTTTTTGGTTTGGGATTTTTTGGTATGAATAATTTTTCTCAATATACCTCTTTCGTAAATACATTTGAAAAAAAACAGATAATGCTGATTCAGAATGTGAATTATACAAACTCGCATATGCCAAAATTAAACGAACTAAAAAGATTTACTGCTGTTGAGAAACTGCAGCAAGAATCCAACAAGCAGATGGATTTGGGGGGTTTTTTAACCTGGATAACACATATAACACCAAAAGAAGCGCTTATTGATAATATGGATATTGAATTCTATAAAGCTAAAAAGAACAATAATCAGCAAAACTACCAAGAACCGCCAAATACAGCCTCTAATTTTAGTCAAAATATCGAGGTGCCTAAATTAAATTCAAAAAATTTTGCTACTAAGGTCACACTTGTAATTAACGGCTCATATATGGAGACAAAAACTACTGCAAGGAAGTTTTTAAAAAAACTGACTCAAAAGATAGAAACAGATTCCAATGAGTTTGTCTATGATGAAAATTTAAAAAGGGCAACACTTGTAACAAAATTTAAAATTGACGGTAGTAAGTTTTGATGGCAAAACCGATAGGACAACTATTAAAAGAGGCGGGTGTAATTACCAATGAACATATAGAGTATGCCATAAAGGTTCAAAAATCCGATAAAAAAAGACTTGGCGATGTTCTGTTGGATTTGGGTTTTGTGACGGATTATGAGGTTGCCCAAATTTTGGCTGAGCAGTCAGGGTTTGATTTTTTGGATTTGGTATCTGTATCACCCTCAAAAGAGGCTTTGTCAAGAATACCGAAAAATTTCTCCATGCAGAATAATATTTTGCCCGTTTCTTTGGAAAATGGCAGTTTGGTGGTTGCTTTGTCTGATCCTTACAACGACAGAGCAAAAATCATGATACAAAGATTTGCCAAGGGTGATGTGGTTTATAAAATTTCACCGGCTACAGAGCTTGCCAAAAAAATAGAGAGATTCTACTATTTGGCTGAAAACCCCATCCAAGAGACAATTGAAGCATTAGTCAATGATGTTGCGAGCGGCAACGCAATATCAATAGAAAATCTTGTTAATTTAATCATTGAAAACGCCATAGATAATGGGGCAAGCGACATACACATAAATCCGTCTGAGCATGTCAGCCTTATATCTTACAGGATTGACGGTGTTCTGCAGTTGTTTAACACTCTACCCGTTTCGGTTCATTCTCGTATTATTTCTACGATAAAGGTTAGAAGTGGTATGGATATAGCCTCCTCAAATACGCCTCAGGATGGAGGAATGAGCTATGAGTTTTTGCATGAGAGGTTTGATTTTAGGGTATCCACAACGCCTACACTGTATGGAGAGAATCTTGTTATTAGAATACTTGGCGGCCATTCGAGGCAGATTACACTTGAACAGATCGGATTTAAGGAAGAACAGTTAAAACTTGCTCAAAAAGCCGTTAGTGAGCCTTTTGGTATAATTCTTGTGACGGGTCCTACAGGTTCTGGTAAAACAACAACTCTTTATGCCTTACTCAGGAAAATAAATACAATGGAGAAAAATGTTTTAACAATTGAAGATCCTATAGAATTTAAAATTCCTCTTGTTCATCAGGTTGCGGTTAATCAAAAAGCCAATCTGACATTTGCATCCGCGATACGTTCTTTTTTGCGTCAAGATCCGGATGTTATGCTGATAGGTGAAATTCGAGATGCAGAAACATCAACGCTTGCTATTAGGGCTGCATTAACAGGTCATCTTGTTTTGTCGACTCTGCATACAAATGATGCAGTAGGAGCAATATCCAGGCTAAAAGATTTAGGCATTGGAAATTTCCTTTTATCCTCATCATTAACCGCAATAATTGCACAAAGATTGGTAAGAAAGCTTTGTCCTTATTGTAAAGTTGAGATGGAGGCGGATTCCGATATAAAAAAATATCTTGGTGTTGATGCGGATAGAATTTATAAACACAAAGGATGTGAAAGATGTAAAAATACCGGGTATCTCGGAAGGGTTGCTGCATGTGAAATAGTTTTGGTTGACGATAAAGTAAAGCAGATGTTGTCCGATAATAAAACCATGGGTGAAATTAAGGAGTATTTGTTGGACAAGGGCATGCAGACCATGAGGGAATCTGCTGTTGATTTTGTGAAACAAGGATTGGTTGATGTGGATGAGTTGAAAAGGGTGTTTGGTGTTTAGATGGGATTTTTTATATATTCCTTTTTAACAGAAAGTGGGGATATTTCAAAAGATATAGGTAGTTACGAATCTGTAGATGAACTTTATGAGCATGTGGAGTCAGCAGGAAAAGAGCTGTACAGTTTTTTTGAAATACCCGATTTTTTAGCGCCCGCATACAGATATTTTACAATAGGTAAACCCAAGCTTAGGGATATATCGGAATTTATAAGAAACATTTCCGTTTACTTGGAAAGCGGAATAGCCATACAGGGTGCGCTGGATGATTTGAAAGATTCTGTTGAAAACAAGGCAATTAAATATGCGGCAAAACAAATGTTGGATATGCTGGATGAGGGGTATGCTTTTTCTGAGGCTCTGGATAAGGTAGGTATGTTTCCTAAGATTGTTATCTCTATGGCAAAAATCGGAGAGACATCCGGCGGTCTTGAAAAAACGCTCAAAGATGCTGCCGATTATCTTGATAGGGTTATAGCTATTCGTTCTGCAACGAAAAGGGCTTTGATATACCCAACGTTTAGTCTGTTTGCCGTATTTGGTGCTTTTGCTTTTTGGATAGTGTATGTTTTGCCTCAAATAACTGAACTTTTTAAGTCTCAAGGTATAGATTTGCCGCTTGCAACAAGAATGCTTATAGCGATAAGTGATTTTACTACAACCTATTGGTATGTGATAGTGCTTTTTATTGTGGGCTTAATTGTATCTTTTCCGTTTTTGCTGAAGATGAAGCGGTTTAGATTGTTGTTTCATTATGCATTGTGGAAAATGCCTATTGTAGGTATGATTATTCGATGTTCACAGACTGCATTTTATTTTCAATACCTGTCCCTTTTGACAACAAGCGGTGTTACCATAACGGAATCTTTGAGCACTATGGAATTTGCTATAACAAACGATTATTTTTTAAGTCGAATAGGCGGTATGCTTGATAATTTAAAAAACGGCGAGACCCTGTCTGAGGCCGCAAAAGAGGCAAAGGTGTTTGAACTTATTGTTTTAAGAATGATTGCTGTTGGTGAAGAAACGGGAAATATGGATTCTCAGATGAAGAGGCTGTCTGATATGTATTATGAAAAGGTTCAAAATATGGTTGAGATTATAGGAAAACTCATAGAGCCTATAGTGCTTGGTTTTATTGGTGTTATGTTTATTTTCTTTGTTTTGGCGCTTATTAGCCCAATATACGGTATGTTGGGAAATATGACAAAGTAACTTATTTACTTGACAAAGTGGTTGCTTTGTGGCATTCATAAAATAGAGGAATTGTTTTAAATTGTTTTAGAAACTTTTTGGAGGTTTAAAATGACAGGTGGTGTAAGTCTAAAAAGCAGGTCGGGTTTTACTCTTATTGAGTTGGCTATTGTTTTAATTATTATAGGTTTGATTCTCGGTGCTGTTTTGAAAGGTAGAGATGTTATAGAAGGTGCAAAGATTAAAAAGGTATATACTCAGTATATAGAAGCATGGGAGTTGGCTGTAAACAACTATCAGGACAGAACAGGTCAGCTTCTTGGTGACGGAACAGCAAATGGAGGAAGTGTAGATCCTGCAAACGGAGCTTTTGATAATGTGAATTTGGCAGCTACATCAACTGTTGAAGATAGATTGAAGGCTGTCGGCTTGGAGCCGCCTACAACAAATACAGGTAATCCAGGAAGCTATTTTATTAATGCCAAATATGTAAGGTCTACCATGACAGCATATTTGTATAATTTGGCTAGTCATAGAGAGGGTAAACATTATAATGCTATTTATATAGTAGGTATGCCTACAGATGTTGCTATTGCTATAGATACAATTATAGACGGTTCTGCAGACGGAACAGCAGGTCTGTTTAGGCACTATCATGATGATAGCGATTGGCCTGATGCATCTGCAACAGCAACTGTTAATGCTTTCTATATTTACAAATAAATATAGAATTTAATCTAAGTCGAAGCCGTTTTGTTGGGCTTCGGCTTTTTTCTATTTCTTTACAATGAGAACATAGTGGGTTATAATTTTTCAATGAAGGACAAATTGTCGTTTTTTGGGCTTTTGGATGAGCCTTTTAGACTTTCTCCCGATACAGAATACTTCTATCCGTCCAAATCCCATAAAGATGCTCTTGAACTTTTGTCGTATTCCATAAAAGATGGTGACGGCTTTGTTCTTGTCGTAGGTTATCCGGGTATAGGTAAAACCACACTTTTGAGAAAATTTTTGAAAACCATACCCGATAGGTGGGAATTTGCTTTAATAGTAACGCCTATGCTTAATCCGCCTGAACTCATAAAGGCTGTTTTGAATGACTTGGATATAGAGCATAACAGTAATGATTTGGCGAAAAATCTGAATATTTTCCAAAGTTATCTGTTAAATCTTGCAAAAAATAATAAAAAACTTTTGCTTGTAATAGATGAAGCTCAAAGTTTACCAATCGAATCATTGGAGCAGATAAGGCTTTTGTCAAATATAGAACTCCAAAACAAAAAGCCCCTTCATATTATATTATCCGGTCAACCCGAACTTGAAAAAATGGTAAAAAATCAGATTAGGCAGCTCAATCAAAGAATAACAATAAGATGTTATCTTTACCCATTCACACAAGAAGAAACCGAGGAATACATTCAATACAGAATGGCAAAGGCAAACGGTATGGTGCCCCTTTCAAAGGATGCAAAAAAAGAGATTTTTAAAAGAACAAACGGTATACCGCGTTTGATAAACAGTGTTATGAAGCGTGCACTTGCTATTGCTTATTCCAAAAATAGAAAAGAAATTTCAAAATTAGATATAGAAGAAGCAGCGGATTCTTTGAATCTGCCATTTGAGGATATAAAAAAATCTATTGCAATTGGTATTATTGTTGCTACGGCTGTATTAATGGTTATTGCATTTGCCATGTATTTTAATATTTAAATGAGGTTTTTATGTTGTTGAGGCAAAAAAAAGGTTTTACTCTTATAGAGGTTGCCATAGTCATGGTTGTTTTGGGCCTTATTTTGGGTCTTGGCATTCCTATGATGAAAATGCTTATGAAACAAAATAAGTTAACAGAAAACAGAACGGCAACAAAAGAGGCAAAAGAGGCTTTGATAGGGTATGCATTTTCAAACGGCAAGCTGCCGCAGCCCAAACCGTCCTATCTTCTGCCGTATGATGAAATTGGAACAAGGGCTAAGGATGCCTACGGAAATGATCTTGTTTATGATGTGAATGCGGCATTAATCTCTACAACGAGTGTTAGCGATTTTTGTCAGAAGGTTAAACAGCTTGCCCAGCAGGATGCATCTGCTGCAGGTTCTGCCGGAAGACCAAAGATAGATTCCCATTCTGTTGCATTTGTTGTTGTTAGTAAAGGAAATGATTATAAGCTTGATAGTTTAAACAATACAACTAATGGAACCTATGAGAACCCTTCTCATCCATATAATGAAAACAGTGCAAACGATATTGTTGTTTCTGTTCCTTTTAGTTATTTAAACGGACTTTGCACGAATAATTATTTGTTGAACAACTCTGGTGGCTCATCCGGCTCAGCGGGAAGTTATTCTTCTGCTTATGCTGCACTGTCTAACCAGATTGCAGATATTGTGGAACAGTTTCCAAACAAGGCTCCGGATGCCTCACAGCTTAATCTACCAAGCGGTTTTAGTTATTCGAAAAAAGGGAAAAAAGGTATTTTAGAATATAATGGGAAAAAGGCTACAATTTTTTACGGTAATTCCGGTGTAAGGAAGGTGAGAATTAAATAAAAGAGGGCTTGTGTTGGAAAATTTAAACAGGAAAAAAGTGTTATATGCTGTTTTGAGTTCGGTTTTGTTGGCCGTTTCCGTTATGTTTTTTGAAACAACAAAACTAAATGTGGAAAGCATAAAAAGTGATATGGTTTTGATAGATAAAGCGCTTAATAAATCAAGAAAAAACAAAAATGCCATAAAAGCTTTTATTGCCTATAAAAAATCGTTTGGCGGTGTTGTAGAAAGTGTAAGGGTTGAGCCTGTACATATTAGTGCAAATTTTGACCTAAATAGTGCGGTTTATAAAATAAACGGTGTTATTGACTCTACATATAAAAATGAGGGTTTTTTCTTTCTTGATAGTTTTCATCTTGGGAAGAGCACAAACAGTGAAAATGAAGGTGAAGAAGAGTTAAACAGCAAAGAAGATCTTAGGGTTATTTCGGTTAGTGGGAAAAAAGCCATGCTCTTTTTGAGGTAGTTTTATATGAAGCACTATCTCGTTTTTTTTGTAACTGTTATTGCTATAACTGTATCATACAAGATAAGTCCGTATTTTGTTCAACACAGGTATGTTCAGCCTGTTAAAAATATGGATTTACCCACATTGGTAAACAAAAAGCATTTTTCCGACAGCAATATTTTGTTAAGTGCTATTTTTAGAAAAAAGAGTGTTGAAGTTGCAAACAAAAATACAGAAAAATCTAAAATAAAAAAAGTTTCAAATATTGTTCATACTAAAAAGCCTGCAGCATTAAATATGATATACTATGAAAACGGAAAAAAAGTATGCAAAATTGACGGAAATGTTTTAAGAGAGGGGCAGTATTACAACGGTATTAGGGTTTTAAAAATAGAAAAGAGCAGGGTTTTGATAAAAACAAAAAAATATAGAAAGTGGTTGGTTTTAAATGTTTATGCAAACAAGAAAAGTTAAAAATTTTATATATCTGCTTATATTTTTATTTCTATTTTCCTGCAGTGAGAACACAAAAATGGTCGAAAAGAAGAATATGCAGGAAATGTCAAAAATCGAACATACTCTCAACAACCAAAGGAACTATAATTTTTTACAAAGAAAAATAGCTCTTAAACCATTGAAGAAAAAGATAGACATATTGGATTTGGCAAGGGTGAGTTTTTATGCAAAATCTATCTCATATAAAGATGCAGTAGTGCAGATTCTTCAATCAAAATCTATCAATGTTGCATTTGACAGCAGGCTTGATACCTTTATCACAAATCCCAATATAGATTTATCCTTAAACAATGTGAGTATAAGAGATGCTCTGAATACTATTGTCGGTATTGTCGGTGCAAGTTGGAAAAAGAGAGATAAGATAATATGGATTACACCGTTTGAGACAAAGACATACGATTTGGGTTTTTTAAGTATTATAAGAACATCCAAATCGTCGCTTGGAGGCGATGTGCTTGGCGGGGGAGAGAGTGGAAGCGATAATAATGTTACTACACCTCTAAAAGGCAATTTCTCTTTAGATTCAAAAAGCAGTGCCGCCAAGGGCGATATTTATAAAACCATAGATAATAATATTAAAAAGTTGTTATCAAAAGACGGTCAATTCACGCTTGATCAGGCAAGCGGGGTGTTAATGGTCAAAGATAGACCTCAAAATATGAAAATGGTAGACAGATATATTGATGCTATATATAAAAGTTATAACAGACAGGTTATAATAGAAGCAAAGATTGTTGAGGTGGGTCTAAATAAGAGTTGGAAATTTGGTATTGATTGGAATCTTTTGTCAAAAAATTCAAAGCTGGGTCAAGTTATCAATCTTGGGCAGCAGACAATTGATTTTGGCTCATCTTCTCCGGCATTAAAACTCGACGTTTCAAGAATATTTCACACAAGTGATACAGAGATTACTCTTGGCAGTGTGGTTAATGCTCTGTCTGAGTTTGGAGCCATAAGACTGGTTTCTGAGCCTCACCTTAGGGTTATGAATTCACAACCTGCAATACTGTCTGTAGGAAGGTCAATCAGCTTTATTAAAAGCGTAGAGATAACCCAGACATCGACAGGGGAATCCACAATCACAACACCCGATGTAAACATATCGTCTGTGTTTGACGGGGTTTTATTCGGCATAACACCGTTTATCAAGGGTGACGGCAGCGTTCTTTTAAGAATTGTTCCAATAAAGAGTAATGTAGTGGCATTAAGGGAAAAAAGTATAAGCGGAAATACATACACACTTCCTCAGGTTGATTTAAGAGAAGCAAGCACGGTGGTTTCTGCTCAAAGTGGTGATGTTGTAGTTTTGGGAGGTCTGATAAGCAGACAGTATCAGAAAAATGATAACGGAGTGCCTATATTGTCAAGTATGCCGGGAATCGGTTCATTGTTCAAACAGCAAGGGTTTACCTCAAGCAATGTTGAACTTGTTATTCTTTTAAAGCCTGTTGTTGTTCAATAAATTTATGAGCAAACTGTATGATTCAATCAGAACTTTAGAAAAGAAAAATATTAAAGAAAGTGAAATTCCTAATTTTAATGTAACAAAAAGCAAACCCCCATATTTTTTATTTGCATTGACATTTATATTTGTTCTTGGGGCTGTTTTTTCAGGATATTTACTAAAAAAGAAAATTGAAAGTGCTTCCAATAATAATAAATTTATTCACCAAAGCAGAGTTTATAAAAAAAACAGACCAAACACCTTTAAGGTCGTTGAGACTAAAAACAAACAACAAAAAAAGATAGTTATTAAAGAAAAAAAGGTTAACAAAAAAGCAAAAACCGATATTGAGAAAAAGAATATAGAACAAATTTCTGTTTCTTCGAATATAAAAAAACCGGGTCTGTTGAATCAGACTGTTAATAAATCTTTAAAAACTGCTAAAGAAAAAAAGATTCAACATTCATTGCCGAAAAGAGAAAAGATTATTAATACTGCAGGAAAAACAGAACAAGAAAAAAGCGAATTTAGATATGTTGAGCCGAAGAAAAATATTGAAAGTACAGCTGAATTATTAAATCTTGCCAATTCAGACAACACAAAAACAGCAATTAATGCCTACAAAAAGCTTATTAAGCGATTTAAAAATAATGTGTCTTTATATAACAACCTTGCGGTTAAGTATATTGAAAGCAAGCAGTACTACAGTGCTATAAGAATTTTAAGAAAAGCCATGAAATTTTCAGATGATGACGAGTTGAAGCTTAACCTTGTCATTGCATACATAAAGATAAAAAAGATTAAATCGGCACAGAATATATTTTATACGATAAATCAAAACAATATCAGCAATAAAACCTTGCTCAGCGAGCTTCAGAATTACTTTATTAGTCTTAATGGAAATTCTTTGAAGAAATAACAACCATCCAAAAAACCTTTGCTTCTTTTAAATTGTTTTTATCTGCTGCAGATACACCTATGTGTATTTTTTTTCTTGAGCATGCGCTGATATTATCAGCATAGATAAAGTCGCCTTTCTTTTTAGCATCAATCCAACCTGTTGGGCTTGTGTAGATTTTAAAATTTTTGTAGTTTTCCATATTTTTTATAACTGCTCCTACAGTTAAATTTTTGCAAGTTGTGATGCCTATGTCTGGCATTCTTTTTTTGATTGGCAGATATTCTTCGTTGTTTAGGACATATTTGAAATGTTTCATGGTAGACCAATATTTGCCGAGGATTGGTTCACGCGGTATAAGATAAAGAGGTGTGTCATGCGAAACTGCACCTGTATCCTGAGTAAATATAGCTTCAAAACCGCATTTAAGCGCTTCATTTATAACGGTTTTATTGTATTCACCGTAGGGTACTGCAAATGCATAGGGTTTATAATGCAGATACTTCTCAAAGAACCTTATGCTTTTTGTCAGTTCTTTTTTTATAAAATTGGTGTACTGACTGCGGCTTGTATTTTTTGGCTTATATGCCATTCTCGGATGCGAAAAGCTGTGTGACTGAAAATCTGTTTTGTATTTCTGCATTTCTTTTATCTGGTTTAAGGTCATATAGTCGGGGTAGTGTTTTTCTATGGCTTCTGTGGGCAAAAATACAGTGGTAGGGTATCCGTATTTCTTTATGGTAGGAAATGCATTTTCATAAACTGTTTTGTATCCGTCGTCAAATGTTATAACAACACTTTTTTTCGGAAGTTTTTTATGCTGTTTTATCATGCGAACAACACTTTTAAGAGGAAGGACTTTGTAATGATTTTTGTGGAGATATTCCATCTGCTGTTTGAATAGTGCTGTTGATACATTTGTTGTGGGTGTTTTTGAGTCGCCTATTTTGTGGTATATAAGTATTGTTGTTGCAGTTGATATTCCGCATAAAACAGTAAATATAAGTACCAATGCAAAAATCAGACTTTTTTTCATAAAAATAGGCTACTACAATCGTTTTATTAAATCAACCTGTTTTTAACTCCCCTACTTTACACCTCGTAGGTGCAAAGTAGGGGTTTGGTGAAATCTTTTTTCTTGACCGAAACAGCCATAAGTGTTAAAAGAATAGCGTATGTATGAGTTGAGCGAAAAAAATAAAAATATTTCAGAGATGTTTTCATCCATTGCCCCGACATACGATTTTTTAAATCACTATTTAAGTTTTAATATTGATAGAATGTGGCGAAAAAAAGCTGTTTCATACCTTGAGGGTGAGAGCGTTTTGGATGTTGCAACAGGGACATGTGATGTTGCCGTAGAGGCTTCCAAAAAGATGAAGTATGTTGTTGGTGTTGATTTGAGCCTCGGTATGCTGAATGTTGGAAAAGAAAAGATTAGAAATAAAAATATAGATTTGGTTTGTGCACCTGCAGAGAGTCTGCCGTTTAGGGATGAGAGTTTTGATAATGTTATTATTGCCTTCGGTATAAGAAATGTTGCTGATAAGGTTTCTGCTTTGTTTGAGTTCAACAGGGTTTTAAAAAAGGGCGGAAAACTTGTTATTTTGGAGTTTAACAAGCCTGTTTATAAAAGTTTTGGTGTTTTGTATAATCTTTATTCCAATAAACTTCTGCCTTTTTTCGGCAAGGTAATTTCAGGGCACTACAGTGCATACTCGTATCTGCCTTCATCTATAAAATACTTTCCCGATGTTGAATTTTTAAAATCTATGATGGAAAGAGCCGGATTTTCGGATGTTGAATATTATCCTTTAACATTCGGTGTATCTTTTTTGCATATAGGGTCTAAATCTTCATAAGGAGCTTGCAATGGATTTTCCCAATGTTTTTGAAATACAGCTTGACGGTAACAGAGATGAAAAAAATGCTTTTGTATATCAATTAAAACAGCCGTGTAATGTGGTTAATGTTGTTATGGAAGATAAAGGTGCCTGTTGGGATGTTATAGCCTACAACAGATTCTTTTACGACCAAGAAGAAGAGCTGTGCGAAGAAGATGAGTTACTCATTTGGTGATATAGTAATTATTGCTTTTCCATATACCAATATGAATAATGCCATAATGAGGCCTGCTGTTGTGCTTGTTGATGTTGGTGATGAGGATATTATCGTTGCACGCATAACATCGCAAAAAAGGGATGTAAAAAATGAAATAGAGGTTCACAACTGGAAAAGTAAAGGTTTGTTGATGCCAAGCTATGTAAGACTTTCTAAAATCGCCACTTTGAACAGAAGGGATATTAAGAAAAAAATAAGCAAATTGGATGATGTTGATATAGAAGAATCCAAACAGATACTAAAAAAATTGTTCGATATAGAATAGGCGGAGGTATTATGAAAGAGGTATTGATAGAAATGAAAAACAAACTGCTGCAGATAAAGGAGTATCTTTGACCCGAAACTGCCAAGAATTAAGGAGATAGATTCCCAACTTGAGGATGAGAATAACTGGAACAACTACTCACTGCTTCAGTCTCTAAAACAAGAGAAACAACAAATAGAAACTCAAGCCAAAGAGCTCAAGGAGTTGGAAGACGAGATAGATGTTTTGTTTGAGCTTGAGGAATTGTCCAATGAAGACGAAAGTATTAAGTCTGAGCTTTTGGACAATATAGAAAAGCTGAAGTATAAGATAGATAATGTCGAAATAAAGGTTTTTTTGTCCGATAAGCATGATATATCCAATGCAATTGTGACGATACATTCAGGAGCCGGTGGAACAGAGGCTTGCGATTGGGTGTCTATGCTGTTTAGGATGTATTCCATGTGGGCTGAAAAAAACAAATTCTCATTGGAAATTATGGATATTCAATCCGGAGATGAAGCAGGATATAAAAGTATAACCTTTACCGTTAAAGGTGATTTTGCATACGGATATCTCAAAACAGAAAACGGTGTTCATAGACTTGTTAGAATTTCTCCTTTTGATGCAAACAAAAGAAGGCATACAAGCTTTGCTTCTGTTTCCGTACTGCCTGAGATTGATGACGATATAGAAATAGATATAAAACCCGACGAAATAAGAATAGATACATTTAGAGCATCGGGGGCAGGTGGACAGCATGTAAACAAAACAGATTCGGCAATAAGAATAACCCATATTCCGACAGGTATAGTTGTTAGCTGTCAAAATGAGAGAAGTCAGCATAAAAATAAGAGTTTTGCCATGAAGATTCTAAAATCAAAACTTTATCAGCTTGAAGAAGAAAAAAAACAAAAACAGCTTAATAACTTATCGGGAGATAAGAAAAAGATAGAGTGGGGCAGTCAAATCAGGTCTTATGTTCTTCATCCTTATAAAATGGTTAAGGATCACAGAACAAATACGGAGAAAAAAGATATGGCTGCAGTGGCCGTCTTGGATGGCGAATTGGATGATTTTATTAAAGAAACTCTTAAGAATAATGTTTAGAGGTGATAGAAATGGAAGATAGAAATAAGCTGATACAAAGAAGAATAGAAAAGCTTGAGCAGTTTAAATCTCAAGGTATGAAAATTTTCAGAAATGATTTTCTGCCTGATTCGTTTGCAAATGATTTGCATAGCGAATATGACGGGCTTGAATTAGAAAAACTGCTTGATTTGGATAAAACGGTCAGTATAGCCGGAAGAGTTATGGCTTATAGAAGTTTCGGTAAAGCTGGTTTTATGAAAGTGAAGGATTTTACAGGACAGATTCAGGTTTATGCAGAAAAAAACAGCTTATCCTATGAAGATTTTAAATTATACAAAAAACTTGATGTGGGAGATATAATAGGCGTAGAGGGTTCTCTTTTTAAGACAAAAACAGGTGAGCTTACCATTAAGGCAAAAAAAATTGTCTTACTTACAAAATCCATAAGACCGCTGCCAGAAAAATGGCATGGTCTTCAGGATAAAGAGCTTAGATACCGCCAGAGATATGTTGATTTGATTGTTAATGACGAAGTAAAAGAAACGATGGTTAAACGTTCTAAAATTATCAATGCAGTCAGAGATTTTATGGTTAACAATCGCTTTGTTGAAGTTGAAACACCAATGATGCACAAGCTTGTGGGTGGAGCAACGGCAAAACCGTTTGTAACACACCACAATGCACTTGATATTGATTTGTATTTAAGAATAGCGCCTGAGCTTTATTTAAAAAGACTTGTTGTTGGTGGGCTTGAACGCGTATTTGAGATAAATAGAAACTTCAGGAATGAAGGAATGGATTTAAAGCACAATCCGGAATTTACAATGATGGAGTTTTATGTAGCATACAAAAATTATAGGTTTTTGCTTGATTATACCGAAGAGATGTTTGATTATATATTTGAATCTTTGGGGAATAAAGAAAGGAAACTGCAGTTTGGTGAAAACGAGATAGATTTCTCAAGACCGTGGAAAAGATTGGACTTTTTTGAGGGTTTAAAGACAATAGGCGGATTGGATGATGATGTTATAAATAGAGACAAAGCATTTAATCTGGCGCTTGAGCTTGGAAAGAGCGTCAATAAAAATATGAGCATTGAAAAAATCTTGGCTGAGCTTTTTGATGCTTTGGTTGAACCTAAGTTAATAAACCCGACTTTTGTTATCGGTTATCCTGTTGCCATAAGTCCTCTGGCAAGAAGAAACGATGAAAATCCTGATATTACGGAGAGATTTGAGCTGTTTATTTCCGGAATGGAGGTTGCAAACGGATTTTCTGAACTTAATGATCCATTTGACCAAAAAGAAAGATTCCTAAAACAGCTTGAAGAGCGTAAGATGGGTGATGAAGAGGCATCTATGTATGATGCGGATTATATCAGAGCGCTTGAATACGGACTTCCGCCTACGGCAGGGGAGGGCATCGGTATAGACAGGCTTGTAATGTTATTTACAAATCATGACTCAATCAGAGATGTAATACTGTTTCCTCTTATGAAAGATAAGGATGATGAATAAAATTATTTTTTCCAGAAGGTAGGCACAAGCAGAACAAAAACTGTGTATATTTCAAGTCTTCCTGTCAGCATGGCAAAGCTCAATATCCATTTTACAGCAGCCGGCAGGAAGGCGTAGTTGTCTGTTGGACCGACAAGGCCAAAACCAGGACCTATGTTTCCCAATGCAGCAGCGGATGCGGAAATTGCCGTTATCAAATCTATACCGAACAACGAAATACTTAAGGCTACAACTGCGAATGTTGTAATATATAAAAAGAAAAAACCGGATATTGAATATACTATATTTTTTCTAACCATCTGATTGTTGATAATCAGAGAAAAAACACCTTTTGAATGTATGTGGTATTTTATTTCGTTTATGGATTGTTTTAAAAGCGTATATATTCTTATAACCTTTATACTTCCGCCTGTAGAGCCTGAACAACCGCCGATAAACATCAATATAAACAGTATGCTTTGTGCAAAATGAGGCCACTTTTCGTAATCTGCGGTAACATACCCGGTTGTTGTAATGATAGAGACAACCTGAAATGCACCATACCGCATAGCCTCTAAGAAGTTGTTGTATTGATTGGAGATATCGATACTGACAAATAAAACAGCCGCAGCAACAATTAATGTGTAAAATATCAATTCGTCATCCTTTAAAGACGAGAATTTGCCTGTTAATAATCTGAAATGAATGGAAAAGTTGGCACCTGCTATAAACATAAATATTGTTATTACCCAGTCTATGTATGCAGAGTGAAAATATGCAACACTTGTGTTTTTTGTCGAAAAACCTCCTGTCGCCATTGTTCCGAATGTGTGCGTTAAAGAATCAAAAAGATTCATCCCGCCAAAAAGAAGTAAAATGACTTCAATGACGCTGAAAAAGAAATATACAAACCATAAATATTTTGCCGTTTCTGTAATTCTTGGAGATATTTTTTCAATACTTGGCCCTGGACTTTCTGCTTTTATAAGCTGAATACCGCCAATTCCAAGCATAGGTAAAACGGCAACGGCCAAAACGATTATACCCATACCTCCAAGCCAATGGGTAAGTGAACGCCAAAACAGAATAGATTTTGGGAGTGATTCTATATCGGATAGAATAGAAGCACCAGTTGTTGTAAAACCCGACATTGTCTCGAAAAATGCATTTGTTAGACTCATGTGTGCAGATATAATATAAGGCAGAGAGCCAATGAATGAAACAACAATCCAGCTTAATGTCACAAGCAGGAATCCGTCTTTTTTTGAGAGCTGCTCTTTATCTGTTTTTATTAATGTTGAACCTAAAAGTCCAAAAAAAATGCCGATTGAAGACGGTAGAATAAAGCCAAGATATGCACCGTCTTTGTAGTATACGGAAAAAGCAAGTGGAAAAAGCATAAAACCCGCTATGATGAGTATTAGTATTGATAAGAATTTGAATATGGTTTTTGTATGCATTTTATACCATCTTTTCTATTTCCGGAATATCTTCTTTCTTTGCGAACATAACTATCCTATCATCGTTTGTTATTATGAAGTTTCCGTCGGGAATTATGGTTTCATTTTTTCTGCTGATAGCAACTATAAGTGTATCCTGCGGAAGATGGATGTCTTTTATGGCTTTGTTTGTAAAGTTGGAATCTTTTGTGATTGATAACTCCAAGGCCTCTGCTTCTCCCCCAAAAATAGAGTAAACACCGATAACATGTCCTTTTCTTATGAACTTCAAGATGCTACTGACAGCAGATAATTTCGGTGAGACAACCGAGTCTATATTTAACTTGGTTGCCATTGCCATATAATTTTGTTTGTCTATTAGAGCAAGGGAACGTTTTGCTCCCATATTTTTTGAATATAGTGCCGATAAGAGATTTATTTCTTCGTTGTCTGTCGATGTTATAACAACATCGAATTCAGATATGTTTTCTTCTTCAAATATGCCTGCATCACTTGCATCGCCGTTTATAACTATGGCTTTTGGACACTCTTTTGATATATCTTTACACTTTTCATAATCTTTATCGATTATTTTTATATTTCTTCTTTTACCCCTCAAGCCTTTTGCAGTCATCAATCCTATTTTGCTGCCGCCAAAAATTGCTATATTTTTGATTCTGATTTTTGCTTTACCCAGGATTTCAAGAACCTCATCCATAGTGTTTTTTTTTGCTACTATGTATATATAGTCTCCGTCTCTTACCTGTGTTAATCCTTTGGGTATGATGAGCTTTCCGTTTTCTCTTTTGATGCTGGCAATAATAAAATCTTTTTTTATGTTTTTCTTTATATCGGTAATGGTTTGATTGATTAGAGGGGATTCTCTATTGATGAATATCCCTCTCATCTGCACATTTGTATCTTCAAAGATAATGATATCACTCGATGCACCAAAGTTAACGGAATTTATTATGCTCTTTGCGGCTTCAATATCCGGATTGATTATAAAATCAATACCCATTGCTTTATTGGTTTGAAATGGTTTTGTGTATTCAAGGTTTCTCAGCCTGGCTATTTTTTTTGATATATTGCAACCGCTTGACACCAAGAGGCAAGATAAAATATTAATCTCATCGGAGTTTGTAACGGCTATAAACATGCTTGCTTTGTCGCAGCCGGCATCTTTTAGTGTGTTTATGTTTGTTGCATCTCCATTTATAACCATGCAGTCAAGGTTTTCCGATGCAAAGGCTGCTTTATCCCTGTTTTTTTCAATAAGGCAAACATGCTTTTTTTCTTCGCTTAGCTGTTTGGCAATATGGTATCCTACCTGACCTGCACCGGCAATTATTATATTCATTGCTTATACGTATTTTTCCCTGAATTCCAAATATTTTTCAACCTCATATTTTGAACCGAGTATTAATGGGGTTTTTTCGTGCAGTGATGTAGGTTTTATATCAAGAATTCTCATCTGTCCGTTTGTGGATAAACCCCCGGCTTGTTCAACAATAAATGACATGGGGTTTGCCTCATACAGCAGTCTTAGTTTACCGTTTTTATTCTTCTTTGAATCCTCAGTGTACAAAAAAACCCCACCTTTTAAAAGATTTCTGTGAAAATCTGCAACAAGTGAGCCAATCCACCTTGCTGTGTACTGCCTGTCGGGGTGGTTTTTTATAAATTTTACATATTCCTGAATACCTTTTGCCCATCTGTCATAATTTGATTCATTTATACTGTAGATTTTGCCGTATTCAGGTATTTTAATGTCTTGATGGGATAAGAGAAATTCACCGACACTTGGATCCAGCGTAAATCCGTTTACACCATTTCCTGTTGTATACACAAACATTGTGCTTGAGCCGTATATCACATATCCGGCACACAATAGTTCTTTTCCTTTTTGCAAAAGAGAGTCTACAGGGTTTTGGCTTTCGACTTTTTTGTATATACCAAAAATTGTGCCTATGCTTACATTAACATCGATATTGCTTGAACCGTCAAGTGGGTCAAAAACAACTGCATATTTTCCTTCCAAACTTTTGTCGCTTACGGGTATTAATTCATCAACCTCTTCCGATGCCATAGCGTATACTTTACCTGTGGGATCTAACGCCTTTATCATCTCTTCATTTGAAAATAGATCCAGTTTTTGTTGAGTTTCTCCGTGTACATTGTGGCTTTCTGTGCTTCCTAAAATATTTACAAGTCCGGCTTTATTTACTTCTCTTGATATAATCTTTGCGGCAAATGCTATCTGTTCCAAAATAATCGTAAAATCTCCAACGGCTTCTTTATGTTTTCTTTCCTCTTCAAGCATAAACCTGCTTAAACTTACAGGTGCATTGCTCATGTTCAACCTCCACAATTTATTTGTTATTACTTAGGTTATCATTTTATAGATTTTCTATCAAGAATGAAAATTCATCTTATTGCTTTTTAAGATAAAAATTTAAGAAAAAAGAGTGTGGGCCCTTTAAAAATGTGGGCCAAACCAAGAAGAGAAAAATCAGATGTGACAAAAGAGGAAATAAAACACAAGATGAGGTGCAGGTTAACCTGCGAAAAATGGTAGGACATACAAGCCCCACACTCGGTGAATTAGTTTAGTAAAAAGAACATAAAAGTCAAGTATGTTATTTGAATTATTTATAAAAAATTCAATATCTAAATTATTGTTGTTATGACAAGAAAGTTTTATTGTTGTTTCGTTATTATGAATAATTTAACAAATGTTTTTGTATTTATAATGTTCAGTTTATTAAACTTTTGGAATAAAAAAAGCCCGAAAAAAATCGGGCTTAGGGATGTTATTTTTAAGCTTGTCTTTGAGATAGTTCTTTGTCAAGCATCAAAAGACCGTTTTTATTGTCACCAATCATTTCCAGTTGGGCTATAATCTCTTCGTCGTTTGACTCTTCTTCAACCTGTTCATCAATAAACCACTGCAGCATATTGTATGCTGCCCTGTCTTTTTCCTTTTCTGCTAAATCAACAAGTTCATTTATGCATTTTGTGATGTGCTGTTCGTGTGCAAGTGTTGCTTTAAATGCATCAAGAGGAGATTTCCATTCGCTTGGCGGTTCTGCTATTGCAAACAACTTAAGTCTTCCGCCTCTGTTTTTCAAATGTTCGTTGAATTTCATTGCATGCTCCACCTCTTCTTGATATTGAACAAACATCCAGTTTGCAAAACCTTTTAAATTGATGGATTCAAAATATGCAGACATGGAAAGATAGAGATAGGCTGAATACATTTCTTCATTTATCTGTTTGTTAATAGCATCTTCCATAACTTTACCGATCATAAAAACCTCCTGTTAATTTTAATCTATTTTAGGCAAATATTGCAGTGCTTCTTTTACCTTTTCTTCAGGGTATTCATAATCCGACATTTCACCTGATAGGAATGTATCATAACTTGCCATATCAAAATGACCATGACCTGAAAAACATATTAGTATTGTTTTTTCTTTTTGCTCTTCTTTTGCTTTATTTGCTTCATCTATTGCTCCCTTTATTGCATGACATGTTTCAGGTGCCGGTATTATGCCTTCTGTTTTTGCAAAAAAAGCCCCAGCTTCAAAAACCTCTGTTTGATTATATGCAACAGCATCAAGTAGCCCGTCTTTTCTTAATTGGCTCAAAATTGGAGAATCTCCATGGTATCTCAAACCTCCCGCATGGATACTTGGCGGCATGAAGTTATGACCAAGCGTATACATTCTCAAAAGTGGTGTCATTTTTGCAACATCAGCATAGTCATATTGAAAAACGCCCTTTGTTAAAGTCGGACAGCTTTTTGGTTCAACAGCTACGACTCTTACGTTTTGTCCGTTAATTTTATCCCTTACAAACGGCAACCCTATACCCCCAAGATTGCTGCCTCCTCCACATGGAGCGAGCACAACGTCGGGATAATCGCCAACCATTTCAAGTTGTTTTTTTGCTTCGAGTCCTATAACGGTTTGATGTAGAAGAACATGGTTTAAAACACTTCCAAGAGCATAGTTTGTGTTTTCGTGAGTGGCTGCATCCTCAATGGCTTCACTGATTGCAAGCCCCAGACTTCCGGGATTGTTAGGGTCTTGTTTTAGTATTTCTCTTCCTATTTGTGTCTTATCGCTTGGTGACGCAAAAACCTCTGCACCCCAAAGATGAATCATTGATTTTCTAAACGGTTTTTGGTTGTAGCTTACCTTGACCATATAAACCCTGATTGTCATATCAAGAAGACTTCCTGCCAGAGCAAGAGCACTTCCCCATTGACCGGCTCCTGTTTCCGTTGTTAAAGTATTTACACCTTCTATCTTATTATAGTAGGCTTGTGCTATGGCTGTATTTGGTTTATGGCTTCCTGCAGGTGATACTGACTCGTTTTTATAGTATATCTTTGCAGGTGTGCCCAAAGCCTTTTCCAAACCGTATGCCCTAACAAGAGGTGTGGGTCTCCACATTGAATAAATTTCTCTAACCTTGTCCGGTATGGGTATCTCTTTTTGGGTAGTCATTTCCTGCTCTATTATTGCGTTTGGAAAAATCTTCAAATCATCGGCTGTTAAAGGTTTTTGTGTTGCCGGATTTAGTGGTGGACTAAGTGGTGTAGGCATATCTCCAAGTATGTTATACCAATACTTGGGAATGTCTTCATCGTTTAACAGAATCTTTTTTTTATCCATAACTTTACCCCCAAAAAATTACATACATTTGAAATATATCACACAATCAGACAAAGTTCAAAAAGAAGTTTGTATGAAAACTTTGGGATAGAGATCGCAGTGTAATATTATTGACTTATTGATTATAAAATAATATAAGATGTACAAATAATTTTTAGGAGGTTGTTATGTTTAAGAGATTATTTCTTTCGGTTTTCCTTCTGATTTTTTTGTCTAATTTTTCTTATGCGGGTTTGACAACTTACGAATTGGTCGGTAGTATTCAAACATCCAACCATACTGCAGTTGTAAAGGATGTAAAGGCTGCATTGAATAAAGATTTTAAAGTCGTAGGAATATTTAATCCGGCAGGCAACAAGAGCCTCACAGTTTTGATTCTTGAGAATAAAGCATTCTTTGATGCTGTTGATAAAACAGGAAGAGTTTCATTTTTTGCTGTTCCTTTAAGAGTTGGCATACAACAGATAAAGGGTGCAAATAAAATTATGTTTACAAATCCTGTTTATGTTGTTGATGCTTTTGCAAAAGGGAAGAGTAAACTTCAAAAAGCTGCATTTAATGTCAAAAAAATGCTTGAGTCTGATTTGTTAAAGGTTGCCAATATTAAAGCTGCAAAAAAAGAGTTTGGTTATTCAACAGATGAAGAAGAAATCGGTGATTGGCAGATGATGGGGCAGAGCATCTATACAATTTCAAAAATAGGTGGAAAAGAGTTTAAATCTATTGATGAGGCAGTAAAAGCTTTGAATGCGTCTTTGGCAAAGCATATAAACGGTTGGACAAAAATTTATCAGGTTAAATTGAATAAAGCAGTTGTCATTGGAGTTTCTAACCCAAAATTTGAAAAAGAGGCTTTTAAAATCGGAGGATATGACCATCTTTGTGCATTTCCGATAGAAATAGTTATAATGAATAAAAATGGCATAGCTGCTTGGGTCTTGCCCGAGATGTATAGAATGTCTCTATACTTTATGGATGCAGGTATGGGTGCATTTTCAGCCCATATGTCTATGCCAGGTGAGATTGACAGCTCTCTAAATGGTCTTCTTAAATAATCCAGGGTGTGGGGGCATGCCCCCCTGATTTGCTTTATTTTAGGAATGTTTTTTGCTATTTCAAAATTTTGTTGACAGCTGTTTACAAATTGTTTATTTTCTATGTAGGTTTTATTTTTTATAAAGGAGTCTTTTGAGTGGCAAAAAAAAGTTTTGCAGGTCTCGACATAGGAAGTTACTACACAAAAGTTGTTGAGATTAAGGAAAAAAAGGGTGTTGCTACAATAGAAAATGTTGCAAAGGAAAAAACTCCCAAAGATTTTTTTGTTCAAGAAAAGATTAATGCAGATATAGCTTCAGAATTTCTAAAGAGTGTTTTTTCAAATTATAAGATAAAAAACAAGAATGTTGCAGTAGCTCTAAATAGTTCGTTTGTTATAACGAAAACTGTAACTATGCCTCTTGTTGTTGATGAAGAGATAGAACAGGCTGTTATGTGGGAAGCAGAACAGTATGCACCTTTTGGTATGGATCAGGTAAATGTAAGTTATCAGGTTATGGATAAGGATGCTGATAAAAACAAAATGACAGTTTTGATAGTATTGACAAAAAAAGAGATAGTTGAATCCTATAAAGAGGCTTTTAAAAAAGCAAAACTTAATATAGAGGTGTTGGATGTAGATATTTTTGCTTTGGCAAATGCTTTTTTTAGAAACGAATATGAGGAGTCATCCAAACATAATATGCTTATTGATGTTGGCTATAATTCGACAAAATTAATATTTACAAAGAATGAGATACCAACATTCAGCAGGTATGTTGATTTTGGGTTTAAATATATAATAGAAGAAGCAGCATCTGTATTTAGTGTATCTCAAGATGAATCAGCCATTATGTTCGAAAAGTTTCAAGAGATGGAAGATTCAAAGAAGGAAGTTTTATTAACTTTTATGCAGGATAAAATATCTAAGCTGTACATACAAATTAAAAATTCTATTGGTTTTTATGAAGCAAATGTTTTGACAACATATGATGAAATTGATAACATAATCTTCTCTGGTGCTATTGGTATTATGTTTGAATATTTAAAAAATACCATGCCAGAGGATATTATAAAAAGAAATATTGCAAGAATAAAGCCCTTTAATGTTTTTGTTGTGAATAATTCAGGTTTTGAGGATATATTATCTAACGAATCGTCTTTATACTCACTTGCTGTAGGTTTGGCGGTTAGAAGCTTATGATAGAGATAAGTTTGCTTGGAACAACAAAAAAAAGCAAATCAAAAATAGGCAAAATGCCTTCTGTATCTTTTAATCTTTCTTTTGGTACACCCAATATATTTATTTTATCTTTTGTGGTTATTTTTGTTGTTGAGGTTGTTGGTATATCTTTAATGACACTGAAAATGAACAACGAGATTGAACTGTTAACCCAAAAGAGAAATAAGCTTAGGAGTATAGAAAAAAAGGTAAAAACAATAAAAAGACAGCTAAAGCAGATAAATATAAAGATATCAACCATAAAAAGACTCAGTCAAAATAGGGGAAGAGCATATAAAATACTTGAAGAGATTGCCAATGTTATGCCGACAGACGGTATTTGGTTAACGAGATTTGAGAAAAAAGGCAATACGCTGACGATTGAAGGAAAAAGCTTTTCAACAGAGGCTGTTGCGGCATATATGACTAATCTGGAAAATATCAAGGGTGTTCAAAAAGTAAGGTTTAGAGGTAAAGGGCTTGTTAGAATGTCCAAATACAGAAACTTGTATGGATTTGATCTTATTGTTACACTTAAAGGATAGGGTATGGAATTCCAAGAAAAAATAGATAAATTGTCTTTTGGTGCAAAAGCTGCCATTATTGTTGTTACGGTTTTACTTATTGGTGGTGGATGGTATTATTTTTATTATATAGATGCTGCAAAAAAAGCAGATTCTCTACAAGCTGAGGTAAACAAACTTTATAAGTTTAAAAGACAGCTTCCAGGGCTAAAGGTTAAATACAAAAAGGCACAGATGGAATTTAATAAATATAAAAATGAGCTTCCTGTTAAAGAGGAGATACCATCTTTGCTTGTAAAACTTACAAATATTATTAAAAGTGAGGATGTTTCTTTGATGTCTTTTACGCCCAAGAATGCTGTTGATAAGAAAATATACTACATAAAACCGATAAATGTGACCATTGTGTCTACATATAAAAACTGCGGTTCTGTTTTTGAGGATGTTTCAAGAATGAGTAGATTGTTTAAGATAAACAATTTTTCTGTGACAAATCCAAAAGTAATTAATTCTCACAAGGTGTTGCTGCATGTTAAATTTAATGCTGAAACATATTATTTCAAAAAATAGAAAGTGGGTTTAAATGAGAAGATTTTTGATTTCTTTTTTTTCATTAATTATATTGTGTGCAGATTCATATGCTTTTAATTTGACACTTGGACGCGATCCTTTTATGGATCTTATAAAACTTAGACAACTTAAAGCAAAAGAACAGGTTATTATACAAAAATTAAAAGTATCACAAGAACAAAAAATTAAAGAAAAAATTCAAAAGATAGTAAATTCAATAACAATTAAAGGTGTTGTTTATAGCAAAAGAAACACAAAAATGAACGCCGCTTTGATTGTAGGGCCCTCTGGCACACCTATAGTTATCTATAAAAATTACAAGATTGCAGACGGTGTGTATGTATCAAAAATAATCAAAGATGGTATTATACTGTCATTTAAAACTAAGAAAGGAATAAAAAGTGCTACTCTCAAAATGAATAAAAAATGAGAGGTGGCGCTATGTGTAGAAACTTTTTCAGAGCTGTTTGGGTGTTTTTGACTCTGCTATCCATAACAGTGACCAACAGCTTCTCTGCAAATGTTAATCTCATCAATTTTAACAATAACGTATTTACCGTTAAATACTCATCGGCAGAAGAAGTGCTTTACGATAAGATTGTTTTGAAAAATCCTCCGAGGTTGGTTGTTGATTTTGTTGGAGTCAATAAATGCTCATACTGCAAGAGTGGTTCTTTGGTTTTAAAGAACAACGGTATTACTTCAAAAACCAGTCTCCATGCAAAACAGGATAAAGTGTTTGACAGATATGGGGAGGCAACTCTAAGAACCGTTTTTATGTTCCCCAGTTCCGTACTGCCGTACAAAATATACAAGAAAAATGGCGAATTTAGAGTTAAGTTTAATAGCGGGGTCGATTTAACAAATAAAACGATAAAATCTAAACAGAGTCGACCCGATTTGGTGATTTTAAAAAAGCCGAAAGTTAAATTATCAAAAAAACATAAATTGGAAAGAATCTCGTACAGAAAATTCAAAAGCTACGAAATGTTGGTAGCGCTTTTAAACAAATCATCAAAATATGAAATAAAAAAATCAAAAGGCGTTATGTATTTTGTAATTCATGATGCCAAAGCTGATAAAGCAGCTTTCAAGAAACAGGATTTGCTTGCTATTTCTTCAAATATAAAAAGCATAGAGCCGGTTGAAAATAAAAACGGAATTGTTAAGTATGCCATATATTTAAAAAATGGTTACACATTGCGTAGAGATTATAAAGATAGAAGGCATATATATCTGATTTTTGATATTCATAATACACAGGCTGCATCAAAGGTTGCAAAAAACAAGAAGGTGCTAACAAGTGACAGTAATGTAATTTTATTAGACAAAAAAGATAAAGCCAGGCAGATAAAAAAGAAGCAATATACAGGAAAGAGGATTTCTTTTGATGTTCGAGATACAGATATAAAAGATGTATTTAGAGTTTTTTCTCAGGTTAGCGGATTGAATTTTATAACAAGCAATGATGTTCACGGTACACTTACAATGAAGCTTGATGATGTCCCTTGGGACCAGGCTCTTGATTTAATAATGCAGCAAAAGGGTCTTGTGTATGAGAGAGAGGGCAATATTATAAGAATCACAACAGCAAAAAGAATGCAGTCGGAAAAACAACAGGAATTAAAGGCGATAAAAGAAAAACAGGAACTTGAAAGAGCTAAAAATGCGGTTACTGAGATTGTTAATCTCAATTATGTAACACCTGATTATGCCATCAAAATAATTAACGGTCTATTATATAAGGAAAAATCAAAATCCGGATTCGTGGTTGCGGATATCAAAAACAACGCCATTATCTGTCACGATACATTGGATAATATAGAAAAAATAAAAAGAATAGCAAAAGTTATCGATAAACAGAAAAAGGCAATAGAAATTGATGCAAGAATAGTTGAGATAACAAAAAGTTTTGAAAGACAGCTTGGTATACAATGGGGAGGGAATTACGAAAACTATTACAATGTAGCATCAACAGATCACACATTTTTTGGTGCAGGAGGAAGCACTGCCCCAAAAAATCCATTTAACCCCAATTTGCCGCAAAATAACTTTATAGTAAATCTACCTGCCACATTGAGCGATGCTCCTATGGCAGGTGTTATCAGTCTTGCTGTAGGAAGAGCCGATTACAATGTTGATTTGAAGCTCTCAGCAGGTGAAATAGAGGGATACTCAAAAGTTTTATCATCGCCAAGGGTTATAACACTTGATAATGAGCCTGCAAAAATAGAAAGCGGGCAGCAGATTCCGTATCAGGAAAGTGCAGGAGCATCAGGTGCTACAAGTGTAAGTTTTAAAAATGCCACACTTTCTCTTGAGGTTACTCCCCATATAACAAATAACAACCAAGTTATATTGAAGATTAAGGTTAAAAAAGACTCTCCTGATTTTGGTCATGCAGTTAATGGTGAGCCTCCTATAAACACTAATCAGGTTGACACAACAGTTGTGCTTAATAATGGGCAAACAGTTGTGCTTGGCGGGTTAATACAAAAGACAAATCTGAAATCAACAGGTGGTGTTCCAGCACTAATGAGAATACCGTTTTTGGGATGGTTGTTTAAAACAAAGAGGATTTACAATCCCGAAAGCGAACTGTTTATCTTTGTAACGCCAAAAGTTATAAGCAGTAAATAGTTTGATAGGAGTTATGTTATGAAAAAAATTAGTAGATACTTTATATTATTTTTTGCTTTTTTCTCTATTTTGGCTCTATACAGCTGCGGTGGAGGTAGTTTATCTGACGGTAGCGGAGGAGGTGGAACTACTTCGGATAATATTACATTAACACTTAATGTTTCAAATGATAATATAACAACTACTAACACAGAAACAGGTGTAACCGATATAACAGTAACAGTTAAAAAAGCAGACGGCACGCCTCTTCAAAAAGATGTGCAGCTATCTACAAATATGGGACTACTTAGTGATGGCACAACACAGGCTCAGGAAATTACAGTAAAAACCGATACTAACGGTCAAGCTACTGTTCAGTTTATTGCTCAAGATACACCTGGAGTTGCCACAATAAAAGCAGCCATGGATAGCATAGAAGAACAGATTGATGTTAATGTGTTAAAAATCGGTGCAGTGTCAATTTCTGCCACGAAGCAATTCTTATTTAGTAATGATAGTGTTCTTTTGACTGTAAGCGTTAAAGATATATATAATAATCCTGCAAAAGGCGTAAAAGTGGTTTTGTCTAGTTCTGACGAAAATAGTCTTGTGGTGGGATCATCTACAATTACAACAGGTAACGATGGAACAGCAACCATATATGCTTCATCAAAAAATGTATTATCAAACAAGCAGGTTAATGTTACGGCACAAAGCGGTGATAAAACAGGAGGTATATCTTTAAATATTGTTGTTCCTTCCCAACTACTGCTTACGGTAACACCTACAACAATAAACAGTGGAGGAGAAACAGCTACGTTGTCTGCAACTGTGACTGACAATAGCGGGAACCCTACGCCTAATGTTACAGTTAATTTTACATCTGATCTTGGAGATATAAACCAAAATAGTGTTTCAACAGATAGTCATGGTGTTGCTACAACATATTTAACAAGCAATGCACAATATGGTACCGCAACAATAACGGCGACAGCAAGTAATCTAACAAAAACTGCAACACTCAATATTATACAATCAACAGTTGTAAATACACCTAACACCATACAGGTATATAATATTGAGTCCAATGAAATATATGTTAAAGGAAGTGGCAATAAAGAAACAACCTTAATAGAATTTAAAGTAATGGATGGAAAAGGTAATCCTGTTTCAAATGCCAGGATTCAGTTCTCGTTGGTTGGAGGGAGTATAGGTGGAGAATATCTTGTACCCTCCAGTGGTTTAACGGATGACGACGGCATTGTGCAAACAACACTTAAAGCCGGAATAAAGCCGGGAGTTGTAAAAATTCAAGCATGGTATAACGACAATGTTCAATCAAATATTCAGGAGATAGTAATTCTAAGTGGTCCGCCTGAAGGAAAACATCTCAGTATGGCCTTGGAAAAACTAAATATTATAGGCTTAAAACAAGATGGAGTCTCAGATACAATTACAGCTAGGTTAGCTGACTTGTATTCCAATCCAGTGCCGGAAGGAACAGCTGTTCATTTTGAAAGTGAATATTCAAAAATTGACGGTGCAGATACTACAACGGGTAGTGGAACTGAAGCTGGTGTTGCAACTGCTGTTTTGTATTCTCAATCCCCAAGACCTGTAAATGGAAAACCTGTGCATATATGGTCTCAAACCCAAACAGGTGAATATGGATATATATCATCAATATATGTTCAAGATGGTAAAATATATGCTGCAACAGACGGAGGCGGTTTGTTTAAAACTACGGATAGTGGTAATGAATGGGATAATATTGGAAAACCAAGAAGTTACTCAAGTGCTTATAAAGGTCTCTGGGGTACATATATAAACAGCATGGATGTTGATGATAATGATAATCTTATAGCAGTAGCGACAGAAGACAAAGGTGTTATGATTAGTCAGGACGGAGGTTACAATTGGAGTAATTTTGCAAGTAGAAGTGACAGATATACTGAATCTGTAAGTAATTCAGCTATTTTAACTTATAAGCCTATTGCTTTAAGAGAAAGAATAAATGTAGAAGATAGCTTTGGTAATGGTTATATATCATGGAGGCTGATTGGCGATCGAATATTTTCAGCAAGAGATGCTGGGTCATATACAATCACTTACGATATAAATTATAATATGCCAAGAACTCCGGCAAAAATTGTTAAAATTGCCGATCCTCACACAATATATGCTTATTTTGTGGGGTACGGATTGTATAGGTATGATATGGGTTACAAATACTGGAGTAACTATAATAGCGGTTTGCCTATAACTGATATATCTACTTTGTCACTTGTGGATTCTAACAATAATGGTAAGTTTGATAATATATATGTAACCATAGGCGGACAAGTATATGTATCTTCTCTGTCTATTATGGGGTTTTCAAGAGTTGGCGTTGCCCAACATGTTACTTTTAACGACTCATTTGTAAAAGGTACTGATATTTATTATGCAACTACGGAAGGTATTAAAAAATTCGATACCACAACAAACACATGGTCTGATATAACAATAACCGGGTGCCCTAAGGAAGATATAAAGCATGTTGTACTTGATGATTCTGACAATATCTATATTGCTACAGATTTGGGTGTATACAGAATTGAACCAGACGGAAAGGCATATCCTCTAAATATATATAAAGACAGAGTTGAGCCTACAGCTGATACAAATACTTTAACTTTATCGTATGATTCGGATATGGATAAAGCCCATACGGAAATATACGTAAACGGTATAGAAATGCCTTCTACGTATTATGATTTTAAGGATGAAAAGACGATACAACTTGTAGATGGTGTAGACAATATAACTTCAGGATCCATCGTTGATATATACTACACACTTAAGTCTGATAACTACTACGATACAGCATCACAAAAAAAGATTACATCACTGTATTGCTATAACGACAAACTCTATTTCGGATGTGAAAACAGAAAAATATACAGGATAGACAATCCAGGCAACGCATCAAATGGAGAACTACCAAAAATCAAAGATATATCCGGAATGACAAACAAGATAACACATACACTATATAAAACAACAGCTGCTATGTTTACCGGCGATACAAGAATTAGAGCTTTCTGGGATAGTGACGGAGACGGATATTTTGATTATGGGAGCATAAATGTTCCAAATGGTGGAAGTCAGTCAATATATATTTATGTATCGGATTATAACGGAAGGCCTCTTGTTTCAGGCTCTACCATAACTTCATCATCAACAGTTGGCATGATAAATAATATTAGTTCCACTCTACCCGATGCAGAGTACGGAGGATGGGGTATAACAGAGTATAAAATTATTTTGTCAGATAGTGATTCGTCAATTACTCAGGCTGTGCATGGGTATATAACTATTGATGTAAAATCTGAAAATGGAAATGAAGTTTTATCTATTCCTGTTACAGTCAATTAAAACATAATAAAACAAGACTCACCCTCGAGGCGAATCACTTGATTAGTGGTTCGCCTTTTTGTATTATTGTTTGTATGAAAACAATAGTAAACCGTAAAGCAAGACACGATTTTGAAATACTTGAAACATTTGAAGCAGGTATTGTTCTAAAGGGCAGCGAGGTAAAATCCATTCGTATGGGTTCTGCAAACCTAAAGGACAGCTATGCAGAGATTGATAACGGAGAAGTGTATATCAGCAACTTTCACATAAGTCCATATAAATTTGCATCGGCGCACGCAAACCACGACCCGTACAGAAAGAAAAAACTGCTTCTGCATAAAGCCCAAATCAGAAAACTTATAGGCAAAACAAAAGAAAAGGGTTTGACGCTCATTCCTTTAAAGGTGTATTCAAAAAACGGTAGAATCAAGGTTGAAATAGCTCTTGCGAGAGGAAAGAAACTGTTTGATAAAAGACGTGATATAAAAGATAGAGATATAAAGAGAGAACAAGAACGAACTATGAAGGATTTTTAATACGTATATTTTTCATTTTTCTTGCAATAAAAGAGAAATTGTTGTATCTCTTGTTGAGTTAATTTGTAGGGGTGTTTTATGCCGAAAAGAAACGATTTGAGAAAAATCATGATAATAGGCTCAGGTCCTATTGTTATAGGTCAAGCTTGTGAGTTTGATTACTCCGGAGCTCAGGCATGTAAGGCTTTAAAGAATGAGGGTTACGAGGTTATTTTAATCAACTCCAATCCCGCAACCATAATGACAGACCCTATGCTTGCAGATGCAACATATATTGAGCCTATTACAGTTGAATTTATGGAAAAAATCATAGAAAAAGAAAGACCTGATGCCGTACTGCCGACACTTGGCGGACAAACTGCCCTCAATGCTGCTATGGACATATCAAAGGTTGGTATTTTGGATAAATACGGTGTTGAGATGATTGGCGCAGATGCCGAAGTTATCAATCGGGCAGAAGATAGAGAACTGTTCAAAAAGGCTATGGATGACATAGGCTTAAAGGTGCCGGAATCCGGTGTTGCTCATAATATTGATGAAGCCTATAATGTTGTGGATAGGATAGGATTTCCGGTGATTATCAGACCGTCATTTACGCTCGGTGGAACAGGTGCAGGCATTGCCTACAACAAAGAGGAGTTTGAAGAGGTTGTAAAATGGGGAATTGAGCAAAGCCCAATGAACGAAGTTCTGATTGAACAGTCCGTTATAGGTTGGAAAGAGTATGAGCTCGAAGTAATGCGTGATAAGAAGGATAATGTTTTTATAATATGTTCGATTGAAAATCTTGATCCTATGGGCGTCCATACAGGAGATTCTGTAACTATTGCTCCGGCTCAAACATTGACAGACAAAGAGTATCAGATTTTGAGGGATGCATCTATCGATATAATAAGAAAAATAGGTGTAGAAACAGGTGGTTCAAACATACAGTTTGCAGTTAATCCGGAGAATGGTGAATTTGTTGTTATAGAAATGAATCCAAGGGTTTCACGCTCGTCGGCTCTTGCATCAAAAGCGACAGGTTTTCCTATTGCAAAGTTTGCAGCTCTTTTGAGTGTAGGTTATACGCTTGATGAGATACCCAATGATATAACAAAAAAGACACCGGCAAGCTTTGAACCTGTGCTTGACTATGTTGTTACAAAAATTCCCCGCTTTACATTTGAAAAATTCAATACCAAAGACGAACTCGGTACCCAGATGAAGAGTGTAGGTGAGGTTATGTCTATAGGCAGAACATTTAAGGAATCGCTTCAAAAAGCCATTTGTTCATTGGAATACGGCTGGGATGGATTTTCTGAAATTAACTGCAGCGATGATGAACTCAAACAGAATTTAATACATCCCAATTCGAGGCGAATCCTCTATGTTGCAGAAGCATTTAGAAAAGGTTATTCAATAGATGATTTATTTGATTTGACCTATATTGATAGGTGGTTTTTGCACAACATAAAACAGATAATAGACAAAGAAGATGAGATTAAAAGAACAGGTGTCAATAAAGACAATATTAAAGAATTGAAAGAATATGGTTTTTCTGATTCAAGATTGGCAAAATTAACAAACTCTACCGAAACAGAAATTAGATATTTAAGAAAAAATGCGCAAATTTCCAATGTTTACAAGATGGTCGATACATGTGCAGGTGAGTTTGAGGCGTATACGCCCTATTTTTATTCAACATATGAGGATGAGAACGAATCCATATCAAAGAATGCCAAGAAGGTCATAGTTTTGGGCAGCGGACCAAATAGAATAGGTCAAGGCATAGAGTTTGATTACACATGCGTTCACGGCTCTTTGGAGCTTAGAAATGAAGGGTATGAATCCATAATGGTAAACTGCAACCCAGAAACTGTTTCCACAGACTACGATATATCGAGCAGATTGTATTTTGAACCATTAACATATGAACATGTAATGAATATAGTAGACAATGAAAAACCCCGCGGCGTTATTGTGCAGTTTGGCGGTCAAACACCACTTAAGTTGTCTATGGATTTAAAAGAATCAAATGTTCCCATACTCGGTACTGACCCAAAAAGCATAGACATAGCTGAAGATAGAGAGCTGTTTAGAGATTTGATTAACAAGCTTCAGCTGCTGCAGCCCGAAAGCGGTATAGCAAAATCAAAGCAGGAGGCGGTAGATGTTGCCGATTCGATAGGCTACCCTGTTTTGGTTAGACCTTCTTATGTTTTGGGTGGAAGGGCAATGATGATAATTTATAATAAAGAACAGTTAAATGAATATGTCCAAGAGGCTGTCGAGGTGACAGGAGACCATCCTCTTCTTGTGGATAAGTTTCTCGAGGATGCAATAGAGGTTGATGTTGATGCTGTTAGCGATGGTGAATCAACGGTTGTTGCTGCTGTGATGGAGCATATTGAGGCTGCAGGTGTTCACTCTGGTGATTCTGCATGCTCTATACCTCCAAGGACACTTAAAAAGGATATTGTTAGCGAAATAAAAAGACAAACAAGGCTTTTGGCAAAAGAGCTTAATGTTGTTGGTCTTATAAATATTCAATTTGCTGTAAAAAATGACAGGGTTTATATACTTGAGGTTAACCCGAGAGCATCAAGAACAGTGCCTTTTGTTAGTAAAGCAACAGGTGTTCATTGGGCAAAAATAGCCACTCAGGTTATAATGGGCAAAAAACTCAAAGAGCTTGGAATAAAAGAGGTTGAGCCAAGGTATTATGCTGTTAAAGAATCTGTTTTTCCTTTTGTAAAATTCCCAAATGTTGATATTACACTTGGTCCTGAGATGAAATCAACAGGTGAGGTTATGGGAATTGCTGAGGATTTCCCTACGGCTTACTACAAGGCTCTTCTTGGAAGCGGCATGAAGCTGCCCGAAAAAGGCAATGTATTTTTATCTTTAGCCGACCATGACAAGATTCAGGGTATTTTTATAGCCTCAAAGCTTATTGAACTTGGGTTTAGAGTATACTGCACAAAGGGAAGTTATGAATATTTGAAAAAAGAGGGTGTCGAGGTTGAATATGTGAAGAAAATAAGTGAAGGAAGACCCAATGTTCTTGACAAAATGAAAAACGGTAATATACACTTTCTTATAAATACACCCTCAGGCAAACGTTCGAGGACAGATTCTTTTTATATAAGAAGAACGGCTTTGACAATGAACATCCCGTACTGTACAACAATATCGGGAGCCATTGCCGCAACGAGGGCAATTGAAGCAAGAATTAAAGGAAAAGTAATAGATGTTAATTCAATACAAGAGTACTACAAAAAGGGGAGTTAGTGATGGCTGAGAAGATACTGATGACGCCTCAGGGTTACGATAATCTTATAAAAGAGATGGAGGATCTACAAAAAAATCAACGTCCGGCAATTATCAGAGAGATAGAAGAGGCAAGAGCAAAGGGAGATTTGAGCGAAAATGCAGAGTATCACGCAGCAAAAGAAAAACATGCTTTGATTGAAAATAGAATATCGGAATTATCAAAGAAGATAAACAATGCTCAGGTTGTTGACCCAAACAGTGTTTCAAAAGATAGAGTTGGTTTTGGGTGCAGTGTTGTTTTGTACGATTTAGACAATGAAGAGAGTGTTGAATATATGATTGTCGGCGAGGATGAATCAGACCCAAACAACGGTAAAATTTCGATAAACAGTCCTATAGCCCAGGCTTTGATAGGCAAAGAAGAGGGCGATGAGGTTGTTGTAAAGGTCCCTGCCGGTTCGAGAAAATTTGAGATAGAAGAGATAAAATAATATGGAACTTAAAATAGTTGAAAACAGAGAGATTGCCAAAAATACATTCTCTCTAAAAATAGAAAACCCTGCTCTGTTTGATATAAAACCGGGGCAGTTTTTTATGGTAAGAATAAATGGATTTAACTATCCTCTGTTAAGAAGGCCATTCAGCGTTGCAAATTTCACAGGAAACTATATAGAGATAATATACAGGGTTGTTGGTGAGGGAACAAAGATTTTAACAGACAAGAAGGTTGGTGAGTTTATTGATTTGCTTGGACCTTTGGGGAACGGGTTTGATGAAATAGCAGAAAACAAAAAGATTATGCTTGTGGGCGGAGGAATAGGTGCTGCACCGCTTATTTACTTAAGCAGTGTTTTGAAAAACAGACACAAAACGCCTTATGAGGCTTTCTTTGGATTTAATTCAAAGGATGAAATATATGTGGATTTTGGCAGTATTGCTACAATGGACGGCAGCAGCGGGTTTGATGGTAATGTAGTGGATATGATTGAAGATAGACTTAATGAGGATACATTTATTTTTGCCTGTGGACCTACTATTATGATGAAGAGGCTTGCCTATGTGTGTTATGATAAGGGCTGCGGTATGAAGGTTTCGCTTGAATCAAGAATGGCATGCGGTATAGGTGTTTGTCTTGGCTGTGTTGTTGAGAGTCAAAATGGATTTAAAAAGGTCTGCGAAGACGGTCCTGTTTTTGATTTTAGGGAGATAGTATGGCAAGCAATGTAAATTTAACTGTTAAGCTTGGAAATCTTATATTTAAAAACCCGGTATTGACCGCATCGGGAACATTCGGATACGGTGTTGAGTATAAAAAATATATGGACTTGGACAAATTGGGCGGATTTATTGTTAAGGGTTTGAGTATTGTTGAAAAACAGGGAAACAAACCGCCGAGAATTGTTGAAACACCCTCAGGTATGCTTAATGCCATAGGTTTGCAGAATGTCGGTGTTGATAGATTTATAAATGAGAAGCTTCCGAAATTGAAAGATGTAAATTCACACATCATAGCAAATATATACGGAACAAGTGTTGATGAATTTGTTGGTATTGTAGAAAAGCTTGAAAATGAAGGCTTAGTTAGTGCATATGAGGTTAATGTTTCATGCCCTAATGTGGCACAAGGCGGTGCTCTTTTTGGAAAAAATCCTGACAATGTTTTTGAGCTGACATCGGCTGTAAAAAACATAACAGATAAACCCGTTATAGTAAAACTTACACCAAATGTTGACGATATTTCGATTATTGCACTTGCTGCACAGGATGCAAAAGCCGATGCTGTCAGTCTTATAAACACGATAACCGGTATGGTTATAGATACAAAAACCAAAAAGCCTGTTCTTGCCAATAAAACAGGCGGCTTAAGCGGACCTGCGATATACCCGGTTGGTGTGAGAATGGTTTATGAAGTGTATGAAAAGGTGAAGATACCTATAATAGGTGTGGGCGGCATATATAACAGCGGTGTTGCTCTTCAATATATTATGGTTGGTGCGTCACTTATTGAGGTCGGCACGGCAAACTTTATTAAACCCGATATAACAGTTGAAATAATAGAAGGAATTAGAAGGTATTTGGATGAAGAGAATATTAACTCTATTGGCGATATTGTCGGTATTGCTCACATATAACGCTTTTGCTCAAGATGTGATTACGATAAAGCATATTTTTAAACTGTACGATAACAAAACAACGATATTGAGTTTTGTTCAAACCTCAATAAATGCTATGAGCGGACAAAAGATAGTTAAAAAAGGTATTCTAACAATAAAGCCAAAAAGAGAAATGGTTTTTGATTATGAAAACGAAGAGATTATAATTAACAATTTTGAGGTTGTGGACTATAAAGATAGCAAAAAATATATATACAAGCTTGAGGGTTTCAATAAAATACTTTTTTTGCTGTTTCTGGGCGAAAAAGATATTGATGAATTGTTTAATATAGAGACAAAGGATAAAGAATTTGTTTTAACCACAAAATATAAAAGCAACATCGATACTGTCTATGCAAAATTTGAAAATGAACAGATAAAAGAACTTACAATAGTAGACATATACGCAAATCAAACCATATATCAATTTTATGATTCTCATAGCGAGCGAACACAAGAAGGAAATTGAACCCTTTTTAAAAAAATATCCATTTAAAAAAGAGGGAAATTTATTCCAATACAGAAACACAGCTGTTTTTATCAATCACGGCAAAGGTGCTTTGGCGTTGGGTTTTAATGTAAATTCAATTCTTTCGAAGTTTGAAGAGATTAAAATTGCAGTTTTATTCGGTTTTGCAGGCAGCCTCAGTAATAATTTGAGAATAGGTGATTTTACTGTAGTAGAAAGTGTAAAGCTGATTTGTGATAAAAAGCCTCTATTTAATCCGATAAAATTGTTGAGCTTTGATTTTCCCAAGGTTAAGAATACTGATTTGGTGAGCATCTTAGACGGTTATGAAGCAGATTCTGTATTTTTGAGTAATTTTGCAGATGTAGTTGACAAAGAAAGCTATTTTTTTGCCAAAGCTGTAAAAGAATCAAATATACTAGGTGTCATATTTAGAGTTATAAGCGATAATAACAACAAAGAATCCGTACTCAGGGTGGCTTCTTTATTTTCCTATGATGTTGATTTTTTGGATAATTTTGTTCAAACAATAGGAAAAATTGAAAGTGATTCATTAAAATTTGAAATATTCAAACACACGGGAATTTCAGATTTGTCTGTTTTGTCAGGCTTGTCAAACCTGATAAACAAAAAAAGACTCACCTTTTCACAAAGACAAAATATGTATAGGAAGATAAGGATAAACAAATCTTTCAATAGAGAAAGAACAAAAATAACAACTGTTTTTATTGAAAAAGGTGTAAAAAAAGACAGAATTAGTTTTGATTTGAGCAGTAAGAAAGTGTATGAGATAGATGATTATGTAGGCTGTTTTCATAACCTAAAGGATAAAAGAGCTGTTGTTTTTGCAAATAAAAAGGGCGAATTTTTAAGGAAAACACCGGATAATTATACACCGGATAATACAAGAGGATACTCTATTTTAAATGCCTACAACTGTTTATACGACTGTTCATACTGTTTTTTGAAAGGGTATTTTAAAAGCTTTAATCCTGTTGTATTTTTAAACTATGAAGACTACTTTAAAGCAATATCGGATATTTTAAAGAAAGACCCAAGAAGGCCAATATACTTTTATGCGGGAACATTTTCGGATTCTTTGTTGTTTGGAAAATTTTCAGACTTTAATGTCAAATTAGCACAATTTTTTTCTAAACAAGATAAGGATGTGTATGTTGAGTTTAGAACAAAATCGGACTATATAGAAGACTTTTTAAACATAAAACCAAAAGATAATATAATCATTGCTTTTTCTTTGAATCCTCAAGAGGTTATAGACAGATATGAAGCTTTTACTCCATCTCTTAGCAGAAGATTGGAAGCTGTCAAAAAATTAAGCATGCGTGGGTTTAGAATAGGTATAAGGTTTGACCCTGTATTTTTGGGTTATGTAAACGAATATAGAGATTTAATGTACTCGATTAAAGACATTGAAAATATTCATTCTGTTGAGATTGGTTTTTTGCGGTTTGACAAAAAGAATTATTTTAATATGCTACATAAAGAACCAAATGTTTTGTCGAGGCTTGTTTATGAAAATGGTATGTATAGATATAAAAAACAACAAAGACAGAAAATGGTAGACATGTTTAAGAAATATATGCATTTTTATATAAGTATGGAGTTGTAATTTAACTGTGAGTTTACAAATACTAAATATATTATCTCATATTTTCTAAAAAAAGCCTGTTTTATTTGTTGACAACATAGAGAGTATTATTATAATGCTTAAGTATAATTTAAAAAAGGGGGGTAATTTTATGTTAAACGAGGAAAAAGATGTTGAATTTGCTGTAAATTACGACGAGGCTTTCAAAAATTTTGACAGCGGAGAGATTGTAAAAGGAAAGGTTATAGGCATAAGGGACAAAGATGTTTTCGTAGACATTGGTTATAAATCCGAAGGTGTTATAAGCATAAAAGAATTTACGGATGAAGACGGTAATGTCAATGTTAAGATAGGTGACGATGTTGAAGCTCTTTTCTTTAACAAAACAGATGAAGACGGCTTTGAAATTCTCTCAAAATCGGCTGCCGACAGGGTAAAGGGCTGGAAAAATGTTTTGGCTGCATATAAAGAAAACAGACCCGTAAAGGGTGTCGTTAAAAGTCTTGTAAACGGCGGTTTTACCGTAAATATAGATGGATTTTTGGCATTTCTACCGGGTTCTCAAGTTGAGATGCATCCTATTAAAAATTATCCCTCATATGTGGGAAAAGAGTTTGAATTTAAAATTGTCAGTATAAATGAAAACAAAAGAAATGCCGTTTTATCAAGGAAAGCACTGCTTGAAGAACAGAAAAAACAAAAAGAAGAGGAACTTTGGGAAAAAATCAAAGAAAATGCGGTGCTTTCAGGTAAAGTTAAAAACATTACCGATTACGGCGTGTTTGTTGATTTGGGTGGTGTTGATGGACTTGTTCATATTACAGATATGTCATGGAGCCGTATAGACCATCCGTCAGATATGGTAAAAATAGGCGATGAGATAGAGGTTAAGGTTGCAAAAATAGAAGATGACGGAAAAGAGAAAAAGATATATCTTGGCATGAAGCAGCTTACAGAAGATCCGTGGAAAGGTATAGAAGAAAAGTTTAATATAGGTGATGTTGTTCAGGGTGATATAGTTAATATAGTAGAATACGGCCTGTTTGTTGAGATAGAAAAAGGTATTGAGGGTTTGGTTCATAAAAGCGAAATAACATACGATAAATACCCTGTAAAGGCAAAAGATATTTACAAAATAGGTGAGAAAATAGATGTTAAAATCATCAATATAGACACCGATGCAAGACGTATGTCTCTGTCTATAAAGCAGTGTAAGCAGTATCCGTGGGAAAATATCGACGAAAGATATAAAGAAGGTGACATTATTGAAGGTTCTGTTACGGGCATAAAAGATTTTGGTATATTTGTAAAGCTTGAAGAAGGTATTGAGGGTCTGGTACACGAGAAGGATGTTTCATGGGACAAAGAGGATAAAGAGCAGTTTAAGGTCGGAGATAGTGTCAAAGCTGTAGTTTTAAGTGTAGATAAAGAAAAAGAGAGAATTGCACTTGGAGTAAAACAGCTTACAAAAGACCCGTGGGAAGATATAGATACAAGATACAGCCCAGGCGATGTGATTGAGGCAGAGATTGTTAATGTGAAGCCTTTCGGTGCATTTGTAAAAATAGAAAAAGGCGTTGAAAGCCTCGTTCCAAGAAGTGAATTTGGCAATTTTGAACCCCAAAAGGGTGAGAAAGCCAATGTTAAGATATTGAGGTTGGATAAGAGCAAAAAGAAACTTGTGTCAAGCTTTATTGACGATTAATTAGCCTAACGGGCGTATTTGGTGATTAAAAAAACTATAGGCATATTCTTAATAATTTTTATTGCCATATTTGTTATAAATTTTGCTCATTACTATTCCAAAAAGCCGTATAATGTTGCGCTAATTAAAATTACAGGTATCATTAATCAAGATAGTATAAAAGACTGGATAAAACAGTTATCCAAAGCAGAACGCAGTAAAAATTTCAAAGGTGTTATTATAGAGATTAATTCACCCGGTGGAGGAGCAAACGACAGTGAGAGGCTTTATAGGGCTGTAAAAAAATTAAACAATAAAAAACCCGTATTTGTTCTGGTTGACAGTATATGTGCAAGCGGAGCCTACTATGCGGCTTGTGGAGCGGATAAGATATTTGCCTATCCGACATCAATAATAGGCAGTATTGGTGTTATCTTTGAAAGTTTAAATGTCACAGAGTTATCCAAAAGGGTTGGTGTTGATATGTTGGTTGTAAAAAGCGGGAAACTCAAAGATGTAGGCAATCCGTTCAGAAAGCCCACAAAAGATGATAAAAAAATGCTGCAGAGCGTTGTTGATGGTATCTATAATGAATTTATAAATGTCGTATCAACAAGCAGACATATAGATAAAGACAAACTCAAACAGTATGCAAACGGCAGTGTTTTTGCCTCATATGATGCGAAAAAAATCGGCTTAATAGATTATGTTGGCGGTCTGGATTTGATAAAATCGCAGCTTAAAAAAACATCCCATATCAAACATATCCGCATGGTGGAGATAAAACCCAAAAAACCTCTTTTAAAAGAGTTGATGGGTGAGCAGTTTTCTTTTGTTTTTGACTATATATATTTGTTGTTTAATCCGTCTGTAAAGATGATTTATCATGATTGAAATAAACCTAATTACAACGCAGGTTCCAGACCATATAGATCTTCCCAATATAAAAAAGAGTAAAAAGCCGCTTATTATACTTATATTTACAACATTTATTGTTGTGATTCTGATTTTTGTCTGTGTTTATTTTTTCTTTGTAAGGAATGTTGAAAAAATTATACTGCCGAATAAAAATGAGGCAAGAGAGTATATTGAAAAAAAATCCGAAAAGCATATTGAAGAAAAACAGAATATAAACCATAAAGAAGAAAGTATCACACAACATGAAGCCAAGATAAAGAAAAAAGAAAAAGCCGAACAAGCAGTAGAGGCTGCAAAAAAGAATAAAGATGTTGTTTTTTCATTTGATATACAGCTTGAAAATGTGCCAAACAAGGACAATTCAAGTACAAACGAAATTGTCTTGGATGACCTTAAACAACAGCAGAAAAAAACGATAAAAACAGACAATAAGACAGTTCAGCAAAACAAAAAAACCGACAAGGCTAAGCTTGTAAATATTTTACGCTCAAACAGCAGTAAAAAGGTGAATAAAAAAATTGCAAAAAACAGATACATAACTGTAAAAATCCAAACAAAAACAAGCCCGTTTTACCTGATGAAGAACTTAAAAAAGTTGCATATAAAGTATAAATACAGAAAACTTAAAATAAAAGAGCAAAAAAGCTATGACATATATGTCGGAGGGTTTGATAGCTACAAAAAACTTGTTAGGTTTGCTGCTGTTTTAAAACAAAAAGGGTATAAGATTTACGGTATAGAAAATTTCGGACTTCTGTTTTATGTAAATATAGATAAAAATGTGAATTTATCAAAGAGAAATAGGTATATAGATGTTTGGAAGCATACACCGTTTAGAATAATAGCAAAAGAAAGACAAACAGCTGTTTATAAATACATTTTTGTTTTTAGAACAACAAAAGAAAAGATCGGATTTTTGAAAAAATACGGATTTAAGCCTGTAATTTTAAAGACAAAGTAGTTGATGTTGACAAGTATAAAATAAAATGATAAGAACTCTATCGCTTTAAAAATCGGGGCGTAGCGCAGTCTGGTAGCGCACTTGAATGGGGTTCAAGTGGTCGGAGGTTCAAATCCTCTCGCCCCGACCATTTAATACTGTTTCCCTAAAACTTTATTGAGTGTATTACAAAAGAATTATCAAAAAAGGTTAACTGTTTTGAATGAGTGTTTTTAATGCTTGATTCTATTCAATGTTGTTGATATCCTATTGAAGGTAAAAAGTTATCAAAAGCCTGCCAATTACAATTTTTTCTATCTTGACAATTACAATAGAAAATGATAACAACTTTATCCGTAATCGGGCGCATAGCTCAGGGGGAGAGCACTTGCTTGACGCGCAAGAGGCCAGTGGTTCGAAACCACTTGCGCCCACCATTTATATATTTTGAGGTATGCTATGTTGATCGAGAAAGGTACAAACCTATTTGAATACGCAAAGAAAAACAAGCTGAAAACTGCTGTTGTTGCAAAAATAAGGGATAAAATAGTCGACTTGAATACGACTCTCGATAACAATGAGGATGTTGAGTTTATAGATATAAATTCAAAAGAGGGTGTTGAAATACTCAGACACTCCTCGGCACACATAATGGCTCAGGCTGTGAGTCATCTGTTTCCAAACGCTAAATTTGCGGTTGGTCCTGCTATTGAAAACGGTTTTTACTACGATATGGATGTGGGTAGAACCCTTACAGATGAGGATTTAAAGCTTATTGAAAAAGAGATGAAAAAGATAGTAGGTGCAAACTACAAATTTGAAAGAAGACAGTTGAGTAAAAAAGAGGCTGTTGATTATTTTAAGAATAAAGGCGATGAATACAAGGTTGAGATTATAGAGGATATACCTGAAGACCCTGTAAGTTTTTATACTCAGGGTGATTTTACGGATTTATGCAGAGGTCCCCATATTCCTTCAACTGGTTATTTGAAATATTTTAAACTACTTTCTGTTGCAGGTGCATATTTTAAGGGTGACGAAAAAAGACCTATGCTGCAGAGAATATACGGAGCTGCATTTGCGACAAAAGAAGAGCTTGACAACCATTTAAAATTTTTGGAAGAGCTTAAAAAGCGGGATCACAGAAAGTTGGGAAAAGAGCTTGATCTGTTCAGTATAACAGACGAGGTTGGGCCTGGTTTAATAATATGGCACCCAAAAGGTGCTGTGCTTAGATATCTTATTGAGAGTTTTGAGCAGAAAGAGCATATAAAAAGGGGCTATGAGTTTGTTAAGGGTCCGGAAATTCTAAGAACGGATTTATGGAAAAGAAGCGGACACTTTGATCACTACAGAAACAATATGTATTTTACCGAAATAGATGAGCAGAGTTTCGGTATAAAACCTATGAACTGTCTTGGGCATATAGAGGTTTATAAGTCAACAAAAAGAAGCTATAAAGAACTGCCCAAGAGGTATTTTGAGCTTGGCGTTGTTCACAGACACGAAAAAAGCGGTGTACTGCACGGTCTTTTGAGGGTTAGAGAATTTACTCAGGATGATGCCCATATTTTCTGTAGACCGGATCAGCTAAATGATGAGATAATCGGTGTTTTGAACTTTGTTCAGGATGTTATGGAGCTTTTCGGGTTTGAGTATGAGCTTGAAATCTCAACAAGGCCTGAGGATTCGATAGGTAGTGACGAGCAGTGGGATCTTGCTACAAATGCTTTGATTAATGCACTGAAAAATACAAACAGAGAGTATGAAATAAATGAAGGTGACGGCGCATTTTATGGTCCTAAAATTGATGTAAAACTAAAGGATGCCTTAGGCAGAAGTTGGCAGTGCGCAACAATACAGTGTGATTTTACTCTCCCCGAAAGATTTAATTTAACATATATAGATGAAAACGGAAAAGAGCAGCAGCCCGTTATGGTGCATAGGGTTATTTTGGGTTCGATTGAGAGATTTATTGCTGTTTTAATAGAAAATTATGCAGGAGATTTCCCTCTTTGGATTGCACCTACTCAGGCAAGGGTTGTTCCTGTTTCTCAAAAGCATGATGAATATGCAAAGAAGGTTTTTGAGAAGTTAAAAGAAAGCGGTGTTAGGGTTGAGCTTGAAGAGCGCAATGAGACACTATCAAAAAAGATAAGAATGGCAGAAAAAGACAAGATTCCGTATACACTTGTTATTGGTGATAAAGAGGTAGAAAACGGCAGCGTCGCTGTTAGGAAAAGAAAAGAGGGCGATCTGGGCAATTTCCATATAGATGAGTTTATTTCTCTTGTTGATAAAGAGATAGCGCTTAGGAGGTGATGTATAAGAGGAGATTTTAGAAAAAAGGAGCTTCCGCCAATTAACGAAAATATCAAGGCGGACAAAGTGAGACTTATTTCGGAAAATGGTGAGCAGCTTGGTGTAGTTGGTATAAAAGATGCCATCAACAGAGCTAAAAGCGTTGGGATGGATTTAGTTGTTGTCGGTGCAAACTCAGACCCCGTGGTTTGCAAGATAATGGACTATGGAAAATACAACTACGACAAGCAGAAGAAACAGCAAAAAAGCAAAAAGTCTCAAAAGATAATAAAAGTAAAAGAGTTGAAGCTTAGGCCAAGAATTGCCGATAATGACTACAATACAAAAATTAAAATGGCAGTTAAGTTTTTGGAAGAAAAAAACAAGGTAAAGTTTAATGTATTTTTTAGAGGAAGAGAATTTGATAAAAAAGAGCTAATAGATCAGCTTATAGAGAGAATAAAAGAGGATTTGGCGGAGTACGGCTCTATGGAGGGTAAACCCGATTATCAGGGCAGAAGGATGTCGTTCTCTTTTGTTCCAAATAAATAGGAGGATTTGATGAAAAAGCTTAAAACAAGAAGAGCAGCCGCAAAGAGATTTACAAAAACGGCAAAAGGTGCATTTAAAGCACACAAAGGTTCTCACAGCCATCTTTTGTCGTCAAAAAATAGAAAAAGAAAAAGGACGCTGAAGAAGCTTCATATTATTGAATCCGGCAGCGTTTATCAGAACTTAAGCAGATTAATGCCTTACAGTTAAGAAAGGAGTAAAAATTGAGAGTTAAAACAGGTTATACAAGAAGAAGAAGACATAAAAAAATCCTTAAAATGGCAAAGGGTTTTTATCAGAGAAGACATTCAACATATAAAAATGCCGAAGAAAGTGTAAGAAGAGCCCTTGCTTATGCCTACAGAGATAGGAAGGTTAAAAAAAGGGAATTTAGAAGATTGTGGATTGCAAGAATCAATGCTGCAGTGAGAGAATACGGACTAAACTACTCAAGATTTATGCATGCCTTGGATGAAAAAGGCATAAGCTTAAACAGAAAGGTTTTAAGTGAACTTGCCATAAGACAGCCGGAAGAATTTAAGGCTTTGGTTGAAAGCGTAAAGTAGTATCTTTGAATATGTAAGATGACTCACAATGCGAAAAAACGCCAGTAAAACGGTGTTTTTTCGCATTTTTTTTAATGTTCGGAGGATAACATGCACTATATTAAAAAAGAATTTGAAGAAGCTATAAAAGAAATAGCCAACCAAGAAGAATTAAAACAGCTAAAGGCAAAATTTTTGGGCAAAAAGGGCAGACTTACAGAGCTGTTTAAGCAGATGGCTAACCTTGAAAACGAGCAGAAGAAAGAGTTTGGCAAGAATATAAACAAGCTCAAAAGTTACATAGAAGAAACCATAATTGCTAAACAAAAAGAAATAAGCGAATTTATCAAAAAGAAATCGTTAGAAGAAGAAGCAATAGATATTACACTTCCCTCAAGAAGAAAAGAGTTTGGTGCTGTACATCCTATAACGAAAACAATAATGGAAATTGAAGATATATTTAGGTCTATGGGTTTTGATGTGGAATTTGGTTATGAGATAGAGTACGATTTATATAATTTTGAAATGTTGAATATACCAAAAGAACACCCCGCAAGGGATATGCAGGATACTTTCTACATAAATGATAATGTGTTACTTAGAACACATACATCTCCTACCCAGATTAGGGTTATGAAAGAGAAAAAACCGCCTGTTATGTTTATATCACCGGGAAAGGTCTACAGAAGGGATTCGGATATTACCCACTCACCCATGTTTCATCAGATTGAGGGTCTGCTTATAGATAAAGATATACATTTTTCAGATTTGAAGGGTGTATTGAGTGAATTTTTGAGGATGTTTTTCGGTGATGTTCCGGTTAGATTTAGACCAAGCTATTTTCCATTTACAGAACCCTCAGCAGAGGTTGATATAGGCTGTATAATATGCAAGGGTGAAGGATGCAGGGTGTGTTCCCATACGGGATTTTTAGAGGTTTTAGGCTGCGGCATGGTTCATCCCAATGTTTTGAGAAATGTGAACTACCCTGAGGAGTATAACGGCTTTGCATTCGGTTTGGGTATAGAGAGGTTTGCCATGTTGAAATACGGAATAGACAACATAAAACTCTTCTTCGAAAACGACACAAGATTTTTAAAACAGTTCTCATTTTAGGTAGGTTGTTATGAGAGTATCGTATAGATGGCTTAAGGAATTTATTGATATTGATATATCGGCAGAAGAGCTTGCCCATAGGATAACTATGGCAGGCCTTGAGGTTGACAGCGTAGATGGGATTGAGACATACGGAAGTGTTGTAGGTGAAGTTGTTGAAATAGAAGAAAAAGGAAAACTTTATCTTGCAAAGGTTGATATTGGAAGCAAAATTTTGAATATTGCAACAGCCGATAAGACGATAGCCGTTGGTGATAAATTCCCGGTTGTTAAGGCTGGAGCAACAATAAACAACGGCGTTAAAATAGGAAGAAGGAAGTTTGGTGATTTTGAGAGTGAGGGTATGATGCTTTCACTTGAAGAGCTTGGGCTTGAGGATTCTTCAGCCGGATTGTTTAGGCTTGATAACAGCTTTAAAAATGGAACGCCGCTTTCTGAAATAGATGAGTTTGATGATTATCTTATAGAAATAGAATTTACTCCAAACAGAGCCGATGCTTTGAGTATTCTTGGTGTTGCAAGGGATGTTAAGGCTCTTTTTAAAAAAGAAATTAAGCATATTGAGGGCGGTTTCTCCAAAATAGAAAAAACAGCAGATGAAATTATAGATGTAAAAATTGAAAATTTCAAAGCTTGTTCGAGATATACACTCCATTTTGCCGATGTGACTGTTAAGGAATCTCCGTTTTTTATAAGGTTGAGACTTGCAAAAAGTGGAATAAGGTCGATTAATAATGTTGTTGATATAACAAACTATGTGCTTATGGCTTTTGGTCAGCCTATGCATGCATTTGATTTGAACAGATTGAATGGAAATATAATAGTAAGAAACGCCAAAAAAGGTGAAAAAATTGTTGCACTTGATGAAAAAGAGTATGTACTTGATGAGGAAATGCTTGTCATTGCAGATGAAAAATCACCTATTGCCATTGCCGGTGTAATGGGTGGCGAATATTCAAGTGTGGTTGATTCTACAAAAACAATAGCACTTGAGAGTGCATATTTTGACCCTGTAAGTGTTAGGATGACAGCACGAAAATTAAAACTGCATACAGATTCATCTCACAGGTTTGAAAGAGGGGTCGATCCAAATCTTTGTATTAAAGCAAGCAAATATGCTCTTTATCTTCTTGAAAAATATGCCGATGCAAAGATTTATAAGGGGTTTATAGATAGAAAAGAGCATGATTTTAAAAAAATACAGTTTGAGTGTTCGTTTAGTTCCATAAATAGGCTTCTTGGAACAGATATTGAAAAGGATAATATTATATCGACACTTCAATATCTCGATTTTGAGCCTTCTTTGGTATCGGATGATAAATTTGTTGTGAACGTTCCTACATACAGATTCGATGTAGGAATGGAAGCGGATATTGCAGAAGAGGTAGCCAGGATTATAGGTTATGACAAAGTCCCCTCCACATTCCCCGTTGTTAAAACATCATTTAAAGAAAAAAAACCTGTTGATTTTATAAAGCACGGTCTTGTAAAAACACTTGCCGATATGGGTATGTATGAAGCAGTTAATTATTCTTTTGTTGACAGTTCTAAGCTGAAGCTCATAGACACAAATGAAGATAGGTTTGTTTATTTGAAAAATCCTCTTATTGAAGGTCAGGATGTAATGAGAACAACACTTGCTTGTGGTCTTATGGACAACTTGGCATTCAATATCAACAAAAATATCAAATCTGTTGCGCTGTTTGAGATTGGAAGGGTGTTTTTTAAAGACGGAGAATATTCTCAAGAATTTGATAACCTCGGTGTTTTGCTGTGGGGTGTTTCAGGGTTTAGCTGGCATGCCAAAGAGAGTTTTTATGATTTTTATGACTTGAAGAGCATTCCTGAAACAGTTGAGAAATCTCTTAATGTAGAATTTGAATATAAAAAGTCAGATAAACCGTTTCTGCATCCCGGCAGGAGTGCGGATATATTTTTAAACGGTTCTTATATTGGCTGCATGGGAGAGCTGCATCCTGATTTATATGAACCATACAATGCAAAATTTGAAAAAAAATCAAGGGTTTTGTTTCTTGAGATGAATTTAAACAGTTTAGCCGATAACATAGGCTCTGTTTCCATGTATGAGAAACTACCTAAACTTCCGACAGTTGTTAGAGATTTGGCAATTGTCGTGGATAAAGATGTTTTCTCTGTTGATATAAAGAAAGAAATATCGACTTTTGAGAACGTCTATGATGTAATTCTGTTTGATATGTATGACAAACTTGAAGATACAGCAAAAAAGAGCCTTGCTTTTAGAATAGTGCTGAAAAACGACGAAAAAACATTTACAGATGACGAAATAGATGAAATTATAAACGGTATATTCAACAAGCTAAAAACCAAGTTTAATGCCAATTTAAGGGGGTAATATGTCGTATAAAGATACCTTGCTTTTGCCGCAAACGGATTTTCCTATGAAAGCAAACCTTGCAAAAAAAGAACCTGAGATGCTCAAAGAGTGGGATGAAAAAGATATCTATAAAAAGATTGTTGAAGATAGAAAAGATAGAGAAAAGTTTGTTCTGCATGATGGACCTCCGTATGCAAACGGACATGTACATATGGGGCATGTGCTGAATAAGGTTTTAAAAGACATAGTGGTAAAGTCAAAGACAATGTTCGGTTATCAATCTCCGTATGTTCCGGGTTGGGACTGTCACGGTTTGCCAATTGAGCACAATATTGAAAAAGAGCTTGGGAAAAACAAAAAGAATGCTCTAACAAAAGCTGAATTTAGAAAACTCTGCAGAAATTATGCAAAAGAGTATATCGGCATACAAAAGGAAGAGTTTAAAAGACTTGGTGTGTTTGGAGATTGGGAAAAACCCTATTTAACTATGAACTATCAATATGAAGCAGATACGCTTAGAGAGCTTGGAAAATTTGTTGAAAAAGACCTTGTCTATAAACAAAAAAAACCGGTTTACTGGTGTTCGTCATGCAAGACTGCACTGGCTATGGCTGAGGTTGAGTATCAGGATGATAAAAGCTCGTCAATATATGTAAAATTCGATTTTATTAGTGATTTAGCATCGGAAGATAGAAAATTTCTGGGAAAAGCTATATCGGCTGTAATCTGGACAACAACACCTTGGACAATACCTGCAAACCTTGCTGTATGTGTAAACCCCGAATTTGATTACTCTTTTGTTCAGATAAAGGAGCGGGAGGTTTATATTGTTGCAAGCCAACTTGTTGAATCTTTGATGAGTAAGTTCGGTATTGAAGATTATGAAGTGATAAAGGTTGTAAAGGGCAAAGAGCTTGAGGGTAATATCCTCGCCCATCCTTTATACGATAGGGAATCACCGATTATTGTAGGTGACCATGTTACGCTCGATGCAGGAACCGGTCTTGTTCATACGGCGCCGGGACATGGTGAGGAGGATTATGCAGTTGGTATGAAATATCACCTTCCCATTTATTCTCCGGTTGATGATGACGGTAGGTTCGATACAAAAATTGAAGAATTTGGCGGTATGAATATTTGGGATGCAAATCCAAAAATTATCAGCACACTTAACAGCAAGGGAATGCTTGTTAAGGAAGAGGAGATTGTTCATTCCTACCCTCACTGCTGGAGATGTAAAAGCCCGATTATATTCAGGTCAACAGAGCAGTGGTTTATATCAATAGATAAAGATAGATTGAGAGACAGGGCACTTGAAGAGATAGATAATACAAAATGGATTCCTTCGTGGGGAAGAAACAGAATTTATTCCATGATGGAAACAAGACCCGATTGGTGTATATCACGTCAAAGAGCGTGGGGTGTGCCTATAGCTTTATTTAGATGTAAAAAATGCGGAAGAGTTCAATACGACAAAAAATTGATAGATTTGGTTGCAGATAAGATGGAAAAAGAGGGAGCTGATGTCTGGTTTGAGCATGAGCCTGAATATTTTTTGCCAGACGACTATAAATGCACATGCGGAAGCTCTGAGTTTGAAAAAGAGACCGATATATTGGATGTGTGGTTTGATTCTGGTGTTTCCCATTCTGCTGTTTTGGAAAGAAGAGATGAGTTAAAATGGCCTGCCGATATGTATCTTGAAGGAAGTGATCAGCATAGAGGGTGGTTTCATTCATCGCTTCTTGAGTCTGTAGGCACAAGGAGTAGAGCACCATATAATTCTGTTTTGACGCACGGTTTTGTTGTGGACTCTAAGGGAAGAAAGATGAGTAAATCCCTTGGAAATGTTATAGCACCCGAAAAGATTATTAAAAAATACGGAGCCGAACTTTTAAGGCTTTGGGCATCTGCCACAGACTACAAAGATGATGTAAGGTTGTCTGATGAGATTATGACAAGACTTGTTGATAACTACAGAAAAATAAGAAACACCATAAGATTTTTACTCGGCAACCTAAACGGTTTTAATGAATCCAATGCTTTGAATTATTCAGATATGGAAGAGATTGACAGATGGGTTTTATCCGAGACAGAGCTGTTAAAAGAAAAAATCAGAAAATCTTATGAGGATTACGACTTTCATGTTATATACAGGAACATGGCAAATTTCTGTATAACCATCCTATCTTCGTTTTATCTTGATATTTTGAAGGATAGATTGTACTGCGAAAAAGAAAACTCAACAAAAAGATTGTCTGCCCAAACGGCAATGAATGAGATACTGAAGGTTATTGTATTTTATATGGCTCCTATTTTGTCGTTTACGGCTGAAGAGGCTTATTCCTATATGAACTTAAAAAACAAAAAAGAGAGTGTTCATATGGAGGAGTTTGTTGAGCTAAAGAGTGAATATAAGGATGAATCTCTCATATCAAAGTGGAGAGCTTTAAGAGGACTTAAAGAGTCAACAGATAAAGCACTTGAGCTTGCACGTTCTAAGAAACTTATAGGAAACTCTCTTGAAGCCGATATCTATGTTGAAGCAGAGGATAAAGAGGTTGTTGAAATATTAAAAGGTTTTGAATTGTATGAACTTTCGGATATTTGTATAGTTTCGCATTTCCATCTTGGAAGGGTTGAAGATTCGCTTGAAGAGTATTATGATGAAGAGAAAAAAATTAGGGTTTGCGTTACAAAGGCGAATGGAAAAAAATGTGAAAGATGTTGGAAATTTGATGAAAGTGTCGGAAATAACGAATCAAAAGAAAATGTCTGCTCAAGATGTTACGGTGTAATACATTAGGAGATTGTTATGGAGTTAAGCTTAGAAGAGGGTATTTATCTCGTTAAGCTTGCAAGGAAAACCATAGAGCATTACTTAAAGACAAGCAAGGTTATTGAAAGGCCGAATGATTTTTCTGAGATTTTAGAAGAAAAAAGGGGTGTGTTTGTTACTTTAAACACATATCCTGATAAAAAGCTTAGAGGCTGTATAGGATATCCTCTTGCCTATGAACCGCTTATTGATGCGACTATTTCATCTGCCATTTCTGCAGCATCATCAGACCCGCGTTTTATGCCTCTTAGCATGGATGAATTGAGTAAAGTTGTTATTGAGGTTACTGTTTTGTCTTTAATGATGAAGCTTGATAAGACTATTCCTTATGAGAGACAGATTAAAATAGGCAGAGACGGTTTGTTTATTGTATGCGGTGCAAACAGCGGGCTTCTTTTGCCTCAAGTTCCTGTCGAGTGGGGCTGGAATGAGTTGGAGTTTTTGAGAGAAGTCTGTATAAAGGCAGGATTGAGCAGCGATTGTCATACCTATGAAAATTGCGATTTATATAGATTTACGGGACAGATTTTTGAAGAGAAAAGCCCTGAGGGCAATATTGTTGAAAAGAGTTTTTAGGAGGTATTTTTATGGAGAATATATTAGAAACTTATAAAAACAAGCTTGATGATTTTTCTGCTGAATTAAGAAGAAGGGTTTATATAGAGAATGATATAGAATCTGCACTTGATGATATAAAAAATGAGCTTGCTGATTTTGGAAAGAGTAATCTAAAAATGCTGTTTTCCGAACTTAAATCATACATAGAAAAAAACAACCCCGATTTTATAAAAAACAACAAAGAAAAATGGGAAAAGATACTGGATAAAGCAGATGCTTTAAGCGAATACGGTTTGTATGTTGCACCCATAGATTTACTAAGAAACAACGATAATTCGGCAAAAGCCGTTTATGTTGGTTTGGGAACTTTTTTAAGCAGCGCATTGTTAACTAAGATTACATCAAAAAAGGTGAAGTTTTTACCCTCCGTTTTATCCTCATTATTGGGTGGAGCGGCTGCTTACTATCTGTTTAATCTCAATAAGGATGATAAAATGAAAGAGGCTTTAATCGGCTATATGGATGATGCGCACGACTGGATTTCAACGGCTTTTGAAAATATGTATAAAATATTCAAAGATGCCAAGTAGAAAACTTTTTTACCTGTTTCTTGGTTTTGTTATACTGTTTGTCTATTCCTGCAGCGGCGGATATGTTAAATATCCGTCATATTTTTCTTATAAAAAAACAACACAAACCTATCCGAAAGAAAGCAAGCAGAATATTGAAATTTTTTCAAAAGGTATAGGTTATCTTGAGGTAAACAGATGCGATGATGCTGTAAATTACTTTAAAAATATGAAAGGATTTAAGGCTGATTATTGTCTTGCTGTATCGTATGCATATTGTTCAAAACTGCAGTCTTCTAATTTGCTTCTTAAAAAAATAGAACCCAAGTCAATAGATAGTGTTTGGCATTCAAGGGTTTATGCATTGATGAGCTTGGTTGATTTTCTGCATTCGAAAAAGCTATTCAAAGATTATGCCACAATAGCCTATGCCTATGATGCGAATGACAAACTTGCATCTATTTTAATGTTTAAGAAAACAAAAAAATTAAGTTTTGCAGAAAAGGAAAAATACTTTAATATGGTTTTTGATTGGTGTAAGGAGTTTGATGTAATTGATAAATAAAAAAACCGTAATAAAAAAGCTTAGAGAGATAGAAGAACCGTGTATGCCCATTATAGATATAGTGGATATGGGTCTTATTTATGATATTAAAATTAACAGCAGCAGTGTTTACATCCTTATGACATTTACAACACTTCACTGTCCTGCCGGTATAAAAATGGTTGAAGCCGTAAAAAATAAGATTAAAGAGATTGACGGCGTTGAGAAGGTTGATGTTGAACTTACATTTGACCCGCCATGGACTAAGGATAGATTAAGTAGGGAAAACCAGGCTAAACTGGGTTATCTTTAGTTTTGTATTTAAAGTATCTATAGAATGCATAGGTCATGATACCTGCTATTATTATGCGTGTGCCGAGAATATAAAATCCGTTTCCGCCGATGGCAACAAAGACAAGCGTATCTTCAATAACGGCATGACACATCGACAAAAACACAGCTGTCAAGACAACATCTAATTTAGACAGCTTGTTTTGTTCTGATTGAGATATCAATATACCTGAGCCGTATGCTATTCCAAGAAATATTCCTGTCAGCATGGATATGCTTGCCTGTTTGGAAAAGCCGAGAGGTTTTATAAAAATATAAAGAAAGTCCAATGTTTTTTTAAATATCTTGCTGTTTTCCAAAAATTCATAGGCAACCATAAGCGGAACAATAATGAGTATGAGTTTTATGGATAATCTTAAACTTCCTTCAACAGCATGAACAAAAAGAGTGCTATCCATAAACCACCCTAAACAGAAGATTTAAAATAATACCTGCAGCAAATGATACAGCTATTCTTAAAACTACAGTAAAAAAAGCATTGATTCCTGTTTTATGCAGAACAGCTCCCTCTATAATGAGATTATGGGAAATGCCGGACATGAGTCCGACTATGGTAACCTCTCTCCAGTTTGGATAAAGTGGCATGAGCGCAGCAATAGCTGCATAAAGATTTACCGTATATCCGCTTATCAAAGCCAAAGACATCTTTCCCGTAAGTCCGAATATGCTCATTATGGGTGAGAAAATACTGCCTATGTAATTTGCAGTTTGTGTGTGATTTATTATATCAACTACTATATAAAACGGTATTATTGTCTTTATAAGTTTAAACGATACGGATAAACCGTCTTTTAAGCCTTTCTGTAGGTGTATTTGAAATTCATTTGCTGTCATTTTGGTTTTCCATATATATCGACATGGATGGAAATGCAAACTCAATGCCCAATTTTTCCATAATAGAGATGATTTTTAGGTTTACATCTTGTCTTATATTGAGATAGTCTTCCCAAACAGCCGTATTCGTAAAGCAGTATATAAAGATATTAAGTGATGAATCGGCAAATTCGTTAAAATAAACCAAAAGAGTGCCGTTGTAAATATCGGGGTGTTCTATTAACATTCCCCTTATGTCGTCAACGGCTTGTTTTAACTTATCTTTTGGTGTTGAGTATGTTACACCTATCGTGAACTTTATTCTTCTTCTTTGTCTGAGTGAGTAATTTTCAATAGGTTCGTTTGCTATCTGTGAATTCGGAACAGAAACGAGTGATTTTTCGAATGTTCTTATCTTTGTGCTTCTAAATCCTATATCCTCTACAACGCCTTCCGTTGAGGATGTTTTTATCCAGTCACCTATTTTAAACGGTCTGTCAAAGAGAATCATGATACTTCCAAACATATTTGCCAATGTATCCTTAGCGGCAAGTGCAACAGCCAATCCACCTATGCCAAGACCTGTTATTAGGGCTCCTATGTTGTATCCCCACGCCTGAATGATTAGCATAGATGCAAAAGCAATTATGGAAAACTTTATGAATTTATTAAAAAATGGAATAAAGCTTAAAGCCACCTCGTAGTTTTGTTTTTTGAAAAATTTCTCAAGTGTTTTTGAAAAAAGGTTTTCGGCTCTATAGAGTGTCCAGCTTAGGGCAAAAATAACCAAAGATAAAAGAGCCTTTGATGCAGCCAGATTGTAAGTTGTTCCAAGGTTTAAGTATATAAAAGCAAAATAAAAACCAAATGCACCAATCAAAAATCTAATGGGTGGTTCAGTTGTTGCAATCAATTCGTCATCAAGTGTTGTTTTTGTTTTTTGAGCCATTCGTTTTAAGATTTTTATGATAATCTTTGAAAATATTTGTTTGAATAAGAGAAAAACAAAGAGTATGGATATAGATACAAGCATTCTTCCTACTGTTATGTTTGCAAATGTTGTATTCAAAGACAAGCCAAAGTTTTTAAAAAATTCCATGGCTAACTACTAACTTGAAAGAGCTAAAAAGTCAAGCTAAAATTGGAATCTTAAACCAAATATGTCCCAACATA
>JALWEJ010000088.1 GCA_027014115.1 Desulfurellales bacterium | reverse complement strand
CCTCAGGTTCCAAACTATGTTCCTGCAAAGGTTTCAAGAGGTCCTATGCTTAAAGTTGGCATGACTATTGCCATAGAGCCTATGATTAATGCTGGTACTTGGAGAACTAAGACTCTGAAAGACAAATGGACTGTGGTTACTATGGATGGTAAACCCTCTGCTCATTTTGAGCACACTATAGCCATAACAGACGGTGACCCTATAATTTTGAGTGAGGTAAATTAGTTTATGGCAAAAGAGAAGAATATTTCAGTTGACGGAGAGGTTATAGAGTCTTTACCAAATGCCATGTTCAGGGTTAAACTTGATAATGGGCATGTTGTTTTGGCGCATGTTGCAGGTAAAATGAGGATGCACTTTATTAAGATTTTGCCTGGAGATAAGGTTAAATTGGAGATGTCGCCTTACAGCATAGAAAAAGGTAGAATAGTATACAGGTATAAATAACGGAGGTAACAATGAAGGTTAGGCCATCGGTAAAAAAGATTTGTCCTAAATGTAAAATTATAAGAAGAAAAGGCGTCGTTAGAGTCGTTTGTGAGAATCCTAAACATAAACAAAGACAGGGTTAGCAGGAGGTTTAAGTGGCACGTATTTCTGGTGTAGAATTACCGAGAAACAAAAAGGTTGAAATTGCTCTTACCTATATCTACGGAATAGGACCAAAAAGCGCAAAAGAAATAGTGGAAAAAGCTCAAGTTGAGCCCACTAAAAGAAGCAATGATTTGACACCTGAGGAGATTCAGAAATTAAGAAATGTTATATCTGACTACAAAGTTGAAGGTGAGTTAAGAAAAGAAGTTGCTATGAATATCAAGGCTCTTATGGATTTGGGTAACTACAGAGGTTTGAGGCACAGAAGAGGACTACCTGTTAGAGGACAGAGAACAAGAACAAATGCAAGAACAAGAAAGGGTAGAAAGAAAACTGTCGGAGGTAAATAAAAGAGTATGAAGGAGAAGCATATAAATGGCTAAGGTTGTCAGAAAGAGAAAGAAAAAGATAAAAAGAAATGTTGTAAGCGGTATAGCACATATTCAGTCCACATTTAACAATACTATAGTGACATTTACTGATAATGACGGCAATGTTCTTTGCTGGTCGACATCCGGTGAAAGCGGATTTAAAGGCACAAGAAAAGGTACGCCCTTTGCTGCTCAGGTTGCTTCCGAAAATGCGGCAAAAAAAGCTGTTAATTTTGGAATGAAAGAGGTTGATGTAAGGGTTAAAGGTCCTGGCGCCGGAAGAGAAACGGCAATAAGGGCTATTCAGTCAGCTGGTTTAAGAGTTAAATCAATTAAAGATGTAACGCCTATTCCTCATAACGGATGTAGGCCACCAAAAAGAAGAAGAGTATAATAGGAGAGCAATGTATGGCAGTTTACAATGGACCTGCATGTAAAAGATGTAGAGCTTTGGGAGCTAAGTTATTTTTAAAGGGTGAGAAGTGTTTTACAAACAAATGCCCTTTTGAAAAAAGGCCTTACAGGCCTGGCAAAGATAAATCCTCAAGAAGAAAGATTACAAACTATGCTGAACATCTTATGGAAAAACAGAAAGCAAGAACAATATACGGAGTTATGGAAAGACAGTTTAGAAAATATTTTGCTCAAGCTAAAAAACAAAAGGGTGAAACAGGTGAGAACCTTGTAAGGCTGCTTGAGAGAAGATTGGATAATGTAGTATTCAGGTCGGGTATGGCATCATCAAGGAAAGAGGCAAGAAGGCTTGTTTCTCACGGACATATACTTGTTAACGCAAAAAAAGTAAACATACCTTCCTACCTCTTGAAAAAAGGAGATACAATAAGCTTATCTGAGAAGGTAAAAAATAATGAAGATGTGAAAAATAGGTTTGAAGAAGCAGCAAAAAGAGGTGTTGTGAGCTGGATATCTGTTGATATGGATAAATTTTCGGCTTCTTTTGTTGATATTCCTACCAAAGAGGATGTTCAGCCTCCGTTTAACGATAATGCTATTGTTGAGCTTTACTCTAAATAATGTGGAAGGGAACTAAAGTATGAAGGGCGTTTTTAATTATCTGAAGCTGCCTAATGAGGTAAAAATAGAAGAGCTTTCTGATACCTATGGCAAGTTTTCATTTGAACCTTTAAATGAGGGGTATGCAGTTACAATAGGCAATGCTTTGAGAAGGGTTCTTTTATCGTCTGTTCCTGGTATAGCTATTGTAGGTATCGAGATAGACGGTGTTGATCATGAGTTTAGCTCTATAGACGGCATTAAAGAAGATGTGATGAATATAATTCTAAATCTTAAACAGGTCAGGTTTAAAGCCCTTAATGACAATTTTGAATCTGCACAAGTTCATATAAATAAATCCGAACCGGGTAAACTGTATGCTTCCGATATAGAGGTTGGCGGCAACCTTGAAGTTGTAAATAAAGATATTTACATAGCGGAACTTATGGAAAATGCATCCATTAATGCAACTATATATCTTGAAAAAGGTATAGGCTACAAGCAAGCAGATGCAGAAGAAATTAATAAAGAAATAGGATACATACCTGTTGATGCACTGTTTTCGCCTATAAAGAGAGTTGCTTATAAATCTGAAAAAAGTACACTTAAAGACTATTATGAATATGAAAGATTGATGCTTGAGATTGAAACAGACGGCACTGTTACACCCAATTTAGCTCTTCAGATGTCAAGTTATATTTTAAATAGTTATATTTCTTTGTTTTCCGGTGATTTTAAGGAGGCAGGTTTTGAATTTGAATCAAGCGGTTTGCCTAAATCCGAAGAATTGAATGAAAATCTTCTTAAAACGGTTGATGAACTTGAATTAAATGTTAGAGCCTCCAACTGTCTGTCAACACACGGTATACGATATATATGCGATTTGGTTAGAAAAACAGATTCCGAGCTGCTAAATACAAAGAATTTCGGAAAACAGTCATTGAAAGAGATAAAGGATGCTTTAAGACAACTCGGACTTGACTTGGGAATGGAGCTGACACAGGAACAGGTTGATGCCATAAAGAAAGCCATAGAAGAGAGAGAAGGAGCTGAAAATGAGGAGTAGAGTTGGATATAGAACCCTGGGTGTTGACTCAGAAAGAAGAAAACATCTTTTGAGGAATCTTGCAATATCATTAATAGAACACGGAAAAATCAAAACGACAGATGCAAAGGCAAAAGAGTTGGTTAAGTTTATAAGCAAACTTATAACAACAGCAAAAGATGATAATCTTGCATCAAGGAGAAGGGTGCTTTCCAAGTTGAATAACAATAAAATTGCCGTTAGAAAGCTTTTTGATGAGATAGCACCACAGTTTAAAGAAAGAAATGGCGGTTATGTGAGAGCTATTAAGCTTGGATTTAGAAAAGGTGATGCAGCACCGATTTCCATTGTTGAATTTGTTGAGTAAAAGTGGTTAAAAAAGATAAAAGTTCAATTATGGGAGTATCATTGATACTCCTTTTTTTTGTGTTGGACTATACAAGTAAATTATATATTGTTAACAATATAGAGTATGGTCATTCCGTAATGATTGTGGACGGTCTTTTTAATATAGTTAATGTCCACAATAGAGGCGTTGCGTTTGGTTTTTTGGGACATTTGACAGAAACCTACAGAGTGTTATTTCTATGTGGAATATCTTTTTTGGTTTTTATAATTATAGTCTATCTTATTTTATTCGGGTTAAACAGAGACAAACTTTATATATTTGCTCTATCACTGCTTGGAGGTGGGGCTGTCGGCAATCTTTATGAAAGGATTGTGAAGGGCTATGTTGTAGATTTTTTGGATTTTCACATAAAAAATTATCACTATCCCGCATTTAATCTTGCCGATTCATTTATAACGGTTGGCGTTTTTTTGTTGTTGATTTTTAGAGTTGTTCAAGGAAAAACAGAAACATAGAAAGTTTAAGTTGATTTCATATATTTATCTTTTATGTATTCAATGGCTTCGGATTTATCATTTATATTACCAAGAAGCTGTTGTTTAAGAACATCATCAATAATTTCAGAAAAGATTTTTGAGGGTTTAAATCCCAATACAAGAAGGTCTTTTCCTCTTATTAACGGTTTTATATGCATTAGTTTTTCGATGTAGAACAAAATATACTCGTTTTGATTTGTAAGTGTGTGAAGGGCTAAAACCGCCTCAAAAGACAACATTTGAAGTGAGGTATATATCTCATAGTTGTTGATATCTTTTTTTTGCAGTATTTTTAAAATTAAAGGAAACTTGTAAGCATTTTCTTTTGTTATGCGTTTTGTTTTTTCATCTGTGCCTATAATATCTGTAAAGCTGAATGATTTTCTGAAAAGATATTCCAAAAGTATCAAAAAAGAAACGGAGCTATTCAGCTTTTGGATGCCGTTTTTCATTAAATATTCGTCTATAATTTTCTCATGATTGTCAAGATAATTGAGAATTCTATCGTCAATTATAAGTTTACTGTCAAGGGTTGAAAGCAGCTTATATTTTTTAATCATTTCAAAATTGCATTTAACGCAGTTTGACGATAAAATTTGCTTTAATTCATTGAAAATTCTAATTCTTTCAATCTGTTTGTGTATTTGAAGTTCTACGGCAATTTTAATAAGTCTGTCTGTCTGTTTTCCTATTTCAAAACCCAATCGTGCAGAGAATCTGATTGCCCTAAACATTCTTGTAGGATCCTCTATAAAACTCAACATGTGCAAAACCCTGATTTTCTTTTCACGTATATCTTTTAAGCCTCCGAAGAAATCAAGAAGGTCTCCGAAATTATCATGAAGCTTTACTGCAAGCGTATTTATGGTAAAATCTCTCCTGTATAGGTCAAGTTTAACCGAGCTTTGTTCAACATTGGGTAAAGAACCCGGTAAATCGTAATATTCTTCTCTTGCTGTAGCAACATCAATCTTTAAAGAGTCCGGAAATATGATGGTTGCGGTTTTAAATCTTTCATGGGCTGCAACCCTGGCGTTATATTTTTTTGCAAACTCTTTGGAAAATTTAATGCCGTCACCTTCAACGACCAGATCAATATCAAGGTTTTTGTGTCCGAGAATTATATCTCTGACAACACCGCCAACCATATATACATTGTAATTCAATGCTTTTGCAGTTGAACCGGCATATTCAAGATAGTCAAGTATATTTGACGGTAGAATTTTTTCTATCATGTTGAGAATATTGGTATGTTTGGTATTCACCACATTTTCTGAATTTTGCGATAAAAGTTTTAATAAATTTGTTCTTGTAATTACACCAACAAGCCTATTATTTTTAGACAGAACGGGCATTAGCCTTTGGTTATTATCGAGAATATAATGTTTGATTTTATCAAATGTTTCATCCTCATACACAGGTGTAAATTCAGTATTCATAAATATTGATATTTTTGCATCCTCCATGTGGTGGTAAGAGGCTTTATTGATAATCTGTCTCGTTATAACACCCACCACCTCTTGGCTGGTTCTATCTAAGACTACAAAAGCATTCATACCGCTTTTTGATATGGTTGTATTTACCTGCCGCAAGCTTTCGTCAGAATACACATATTTTGGTGGAAAACTCATTATATCTTTGGCTTTTATGTTGTTTAAAATTTTTGTTCTTATTGAATAGCTGAGTTTTTCTGCAACCTCAATGAGCGTCATATCTTTAATTGTGGCACTTGCTGCCTGTTTATGTCCGCCCCCTCCAATGTCCTTAAGAATTTCTGCAACATTAATACTTTCATCCTTTGAGCGTGCAATAACATATATTCTTGATGCCATACGGAAAATACATATTGCAGCATCAAGGTTGTCTATAAAAATGAGTTTTGTAACAAGGTTTGCAATATTGTTTATATACTCATCAAGAGATGTAAAAGAAAGGGCAATGCGTTTATTATTGATTTCATATATTCGTTTGTTTTTGATTATGTCATTAAGCAGCAGAACATCCATTTCGCTGAGTGTTTCTTCTAAAACACCTCTTATTGTGTCCAAATCGGCTCCCGACTCTAACAATTTTGCAGATATGTATAAATCTTGTGGTGTGGTTGAAGAAAAAGAGAGTTTACCGGTATCTTCGTATATTCCAAGCATAAACATTGTGGCTTCCGATTCATCTATTTCAATGGATTTTTCAAATATTTTCTCAACCATTTGCGTAACATTTGCGCCTATGGTTTTACAGTAGCACTCACTGCAGTTAATGTCACCTTCTTCATGGTGGTCGTAGCATACGGTATATACACTGTCTACAATATCAGAAAACCTGCTCTCAAGCCTTTTTTTTGAATGAGTATCAACAATAATCAGTGTGTTTATATCGTTTAAATCAATGTTGTTGTTTTCCAAGTAAGGATAGATTATTGATTGAATTATAAAATTTTTTGTTGAGCGTTCTGGCAGTTTTGGAAAAACAATTTTGGCATCGGGATATAGTTTTTTTGCAGCTATGCAGCTTGCAATAGCATCAAAATCGGGATTTTTATGTGCTGTTATTATCTTCATTTGCTCACAAATGGATTATCTTTTATATAGAATCTCCACAATTTGTCTTTATACTGTTTAGCGTATTCAATGTTTATTCTTTTTGAAGATTCAATTTTAAAGTTTTGTTTATTTTGTTTTTGGGCTATGAACAGCTTGTCTGACAATAAACTTATCTTGTTGTAATTTAAGTCTATACCTAAAGCCTGACACAATTTTGCTGGTCCGTTAGTTAAATTATTTATAGGCTTGTTTCTATTGTTTTGCATTATGTCTATTCCTAAGTCGGGTTGAACGGCTCTTATTAAAACAGCTTCGGGTTTATCTTTTTGATTTGTTACAACATTGAAGCAGAAGTGTATTCCGTATATCTGATAAACATAGGCAGTGCCGCCTTCTTCATACATTGCCTCGTTTTTTTTGGTTTTTTTTAATCCAAAAGAGTGGGCAGCATCATCATAAGGTCCAATATAGGCTTCTGTTTCGACAATCATTCCACCGGCATACTTACCGTTTATATTTTTGATTAAATACTTACCGAGTAGATTTTTTGCAACGGATATAGTTGAACTCATAAAAAAACTTTTATCAAGCCTTTCCAATTCGAACAAGGAAGTCATCACTAAACCCCGCTCCTTGAAAACCTTTTTTTCTCAACAAACATGCGTCGCATTCTCCGCAGGGTTCTTTTTCTCCGTTGTAACATGAATATGAATAGGAGTAGTCAGCTTGATGACTCTTACCGAATTTTATAATATCAGCTTTTGTCATTTCTATAAGAGGTGTTAAAATTTTAAACGGTTTTCCTTCTTGTGCCCTTTTTGTGCCGAAATTTACAGCTTTTTCAAATGTGTTTAAAAAGTCATCTCTACAGTCAGGATATCCGCTGTAATCCAGCATATTCCATCCGCCTATTATGTTTGTTATATCCTGTTTTTCAGCCAGCGCAGCAGAAATTGACAAGAATATGCCGTTTCTGAAGGGCACATATGTAATCGGTATGCCGCTTTCAATTTCAGCTTCCGCTCTGTTTTTGGGAATATCCAAGGATTTATCCGTTAAAGCACTTCCGCCTATTTGGGATAAATCGATTGAAAAATTATGGCTTTTTATTTCTTTATTCTTTATCTTTTTTGCGAGTTTAAGTGTCTCTTTTGAATATTCAAGTTCTATGTTGTGTCTTTGATTGTAGTTAAATGTTATTGTTTCCACCTCATCAAACTCATCCAAAGCCCAAAACAGGCAGGTTGTGGAGTCCAATCCACCTGAATATATAAGCAGCGCTTTTTTCATCTATACACCTCTTTTTTCTTTGTATATTACTTTATGGTTTTGAATAATAAGCCTTGCATCTTTTTTTGATAGAGTGCTTTTTTTAAAAGCATCAATCAACACAGCGGTTTTTTTTATATATTGAGATAGGGGTCTGTTGTTTTCGTATATAGGCTGCAATGTAACAGGATATAGATTTAATAAGTCCGATAATTTTTCTGTTTTTTTTATATCGTTTTCTGAGTTTATAAGAAACTTAAATTCAATACTATTTGATTTTTGCTTAAAGCTTTTTAAAACATCTTTTTTTAAGGCAAAGAATTTAGGACTTACCACAACATGTTTGAAGTTACCTATGCTTTCTTTTGGGAATACGGTTCCATTTGTTTCTATAAAATACTCAAAATCTGTAAACATACTCATAAAGTTTGCTATAAATTTGTCATGTAAAGCAGGTTCACCGCCTGTGAAGATAATTCTGTTTGTATTAAATTGAAGAATATAATCCAATATATTATCAGTATCCATTAATTTTCCATTATGTAGGGCATATTTTGTGTCACAGAAGTCACAATCAAGATTGCAGCCTGTAAATCTGACAAAGACAGCAGGATAGCCAATATATGAGCCTTCGAGCTGAAGAGAATAAAATATCTCATTTATTTTTGCTTTCATTTTTTGTCTTTGTTGTCCATTACGTATAGATATTTTGTTCTCAAATCATACAGAACTTCATCAATGAGCTCACTTTCCTCTTTTGTTAGATTGCCTTTTGTTTTTTCTTTTAGCATGTCGATTAAATCTATTGTTCCTTTGGCTTGTTCAAGCTCCGTATGCTTCTCTTTCGAAAACGGGTCTTCAACGATGCCGAGCTGTACATAGGCTGTCTGAGCCAAAGAGACTATAAAATTGGAAAAGGTAAGTTGAAATTCTTCCATAACTACACCTCGAAATATGTTGCTTTTGAATTTTGTGTTTCGTAAACGCTAACTTTGTGTGGTTTGCAGTTTTTATTTAAGTTTCCCTTTAGATTCTCGTATACATATTTTGCTATCATCTCTGATGTTGGGTTTGTATTTTTAAAATATTCATGGTCGTTTAGATATGTGTGGTCTAATTTATTCAGTATATTGTTTACTATTTTTTTTAATTCTTTAAAATCTATAGCTATATATGATTCATCCAGTTGGTCACATAAAACACTTACTTCGACTATAAAATTGTGTCCGTGAAGATTTTCGCATGCACCTTGATAGTTGCTTAATCTGTGAGCTGCAGCAAAATCGCTTCTTATTTTTATCTCAAACATTATCACAATCCTTTATGCTTTCAAAATGGTATCCTATTAAGCCAGATGGAATTTTGGGATGAAAGAATGTTGATTTTTGAGGAACGGTCAAACCTTTGTTTGCAATATTAACCAAGTCGTCATAATTCATAGGGTTAAGTATGAATCCTACATCAGCCTCGTTTTTGTCTACTATGTTTATAACCTCTTCTTGTGAGTGGGCATAACCTGCTATGGTTTGGTTTTTTATGTCATCTTCTGTCAGGTTAAGAACAGCTTTGTATACATAATCTTCAAATATGCTCACATCAAGTTTTTTTATCAAATCATCAGACCTTTTTTCTTTAAAAGTCAATGAGTAAAAGGTTTTGTTGCGGTACATCAAAAAATCGCATTTTGTTTTATTCTCTTTGATATCAAAATACATGGACAATCTGTTTTTAAATTCATCAAAGTTATTAACTTTTTTTACAAGTCTGTGTATGGGGAAAAGGCTCAAACCACCCTCTTTTGCATCGATAAACAGTGTCATTATATAGTCAAAACCGCCATGTTCTATGCCTTGTTTGTTGTAGTATTCCTTAATCATGAGAGCCGTTTCATATCTATGGTGACCGTCTGCTATTATTACATTTTCTTTTTGAAGTGTGTTGTGAATTGTATCTGTGTCATTTACTGCATATACTCTGTGTCTGATATTTTCAAATTCTACATCTATCATGGGTTTTTCTATTTTTATTGTATTGTCTATGATTGTTGAAATATCTTTTTGGGGAGAGTAAATCCCCATTATTGGACAAAACATACCGTTTGTTTTTGTGATTAGGTTGAATCTGTCAATCTTGGGACCTTTTAGTGTTTTTTCATGTGGTTTGATTGAGCCTCCAAATTCTTCGAGTTTTAGTGCTCCCAAAAAGCCCTTTAGTGTTTTTTTAATACCGTCAAACTCATATTCAGCAGTGTAGAGATAATACAAGCACTCATAATCCATCCTTAATACATTTTCGTCTATCCATGAATCAAGAAGTTGTTTTGCTTTGTCGTAGGCATCTGGTAGAATTATACTGATTATGTTGTGTTTGCTTCGTGATATCAGTCTTTTTCTATAGTCTGAATCAACAACATCGTATGGCGGTGCAATTTTATCACTTGTTGTTTGTGAATATCTTATGCCTTTAAAAGGATAAATGTAAGCCATAAAAACTCCTTTTCGTATTTTAATATATTGGTGCTAAATTGTTGAGCTCTATTTTTTTTATATGTTGTTTGTCTATGTAAAACAGGTTTTTTGCTAAAGATTGTTGTCTGTTTTCAAATATGGTCAGATTTGAATTGCAAGCTGAGCTTTTATCATCAGCGGTATGTATTTTGCCTATTCTTTGGATAATGTTATCTTTTTTTTGGTAGTCTGCGAAATAGATTTTTGATTTGGATGTTTCGCAAACTACTCTGAAGTAATCGCTGCTGCAAACAGATGCAGCCACTGCATCCAGTGTCGTAAATCCGTAAACATATTCAAGCCTGTTAAAAAATAAACCCTTTATGGTTGATAGTATAACCCTCAATGATGTGTATCTGCCTGGTCCTATACAGCAAAAAAGGTTGTCTATGTTGTCTATTTTTATGTGCATTGTTGATAAAACATAATCCAAAGTATTTACGAATATTTGAGAATGTGTATATGTTGAAAACATAAAAAGGTCATAGACCAGCTCTTTATCCTCAAAAACAGATAAGTTTATTTCATCAAAAGAGCCGTCTATAACCAAATTTATCATTGTTGAGGCGGTTGCTGATTTGGTGGTGTAAACTGGATTGGTGGAATAATAACCGGCGCAAGTCCCATTCTAATCAATGCATTCTGAACAATTTCCCTAAAATACGGCCAACTGTCTATCAAAACGGTTGATTGTGAAAACAGCTCAAAAATTTCATCGTCAATTGGCCCGCCTGTTTGAAAATCCATAAGAAAAGTTGTTTCTATGGACACAAACTCATCTTCTTTGTTGCTCTTGTCGGCGATTTTGAGTGTGTAGTTTTGAAATACCCTTACAAAGTTGTCCCCAAGAATCTGGTAATATGATTCTTTGTCAATGTATACCTGTTGGGTATCGGGTGATACATCAAGCTTTTCATCATCAAATTTTGCATCAAGCTTTTGCATTCTTATATTTGCCAAAGCAAGGTTTGTGTTAAACTGATTAAATCTTTCTTCCAAACTAGCCATAAAAGTCCTCCATTAAATAACTTCCAGATTTCTGTCTTTTGATAAAACCTTTTTTACTCCGTGTTTATAAAAATTTATTGTAAGTGTAGTTGATGAGCCGCTGCTTTCTGATGATAACACTATGCCTTTTCCGTATGTGGCATGATTCACGGCTGTTCCTCTTTTTATTGTAAAACTATTGCTTTTGCTTTTTTGAGAGATTTTAGGGATATTTATATCCTTTAAAAATCTTGACGGTGTTGAAGGCTGAATCTGGTTGTTATTTCTTCTTGATGAGGCGTAACTTATAAACAGATTCTCTTTTGCCCTTGTGATTGCAACATAAAAGAGTCTTCTTTCTTCTTCCATATCAAGTTCGGTTTCCTTGAGGTTTGCATTCGGGAAAATACCCTCCTCAACACCCACTATAAACACATTTTTAAACTCAAGTCCTTTGGATGCATGTATAGTCATTAAATTTACCATATCCGCTTCATTTTCGATGTCGTTTGAATAATCAAACAGAGATATGCTCTCCAAAAAGTCATCCAAGCTGTTATCCTTTGCAGCATTTTTGAGCTCCATAATATTCTCAATTCTACCATATTCTTTTGAATCTTCAAGATATTTTTTATATCCGCTTTCTTGTGTTAAGCAGTCTATGAGGATTGTCGGTTCTGTATTGTCTGTGCATTTGTCAAACACATTAATAAATGTTTCTAAATACTCTTTTTGTTTTTTTGTTAATCTATTTTCTTTTATCAGGTTGAGCGATGCTTCAAAGTATGGAATATGCAGATTTTCCGATTCTTTTTGAATAATCTCTATAAGCTTTTTACCTATTCCTTTTGGATGGGATTCAACAGCCCTTATAAATGCAACATTATCGTTTTTGTTTTGAAAGAGTTTTAGATATGCTACTGTGTCTTTAATCTCTTTTCTGTCAAAAAATTTTTTTGAACCCACAATTTTATAAGGTATGTCTTTTTTGACAAGATATTCTTCAATAATCCTTGATTGAAAATTTGTTCTGTATAAAACGGCTGTGTCGCTCAATCTTTCACCAAACTGTTCAAGCTTTTCTATTTTTGAGGCAACAAAATATGCTTCTTCGATATCAGAGGGCAGGGATACAATATCAATTTGCCCTCCTTTTTTTTCGGAATAGAGCTCTTTTTTGTTTCTGAAGCTGTTTTTTGATATAAGGCTGTTTGCTGCATTCAATATCTCTTGGGCGGAACGATAATTTTTTTCAAGCTTTACCGTTTTGCAGTTGTCATATTCACTTGAGAAGTTGAGTATATTGCCAACATCTGCACCTCTAAAACCGTAGATTGACTGATCTTCATCACCGACTGCACAAATTTTATTTGTTTTGTTGTAAAGCATCTTTACAAATATGTACTGCGGATAGTTTGTATCTTGATACTCATCAATAAATATATATCTGAATCTGTCTGAGTACTTTTTTCTTATATTTTCATCATTCTGCAGCATCTCTATTGCTTTAATGATTATGTTATCAAAATCAACGGCATTGAGCTGCTGCAGTTTTGTTTCATAAATTTTGTAAACCTTTTGCGTTAAAGCTTCAAACGGTATAGATGTCGGAAGCTCATCAAATTTTTTCAAATTCAGTTTATATTGGGAAATTTTTGATAAAAACGTTTTAGGAGGGTATTTCTTTTTGTCAATGTTAAGTGTCTTTAGTATTTCTTTTATTAAAATTTCTTGATCTTTTGTATCATACACCGTGTAGTTGAACCCCTCGTTTCTCAACATTCTCAAGGCGATTGAGTGGAATGTGCCTATATACATCCCTTTTGATTGCGCCTTAACCATAGATTCTATACGCTCTTTCATTTCATTGGCTGCCTTGTTTGTGAATGTCAAAGCAAGAATTTCATGTGGTTTGGCGTAGTTATTTTCCAGTATGTAGGCTATTTTATGCGTGATTGTTTTTGTTTTTCCGCTTCCCGCACCGGCTATAATTAAAAGATTTGTATCATTTTCTAAAACAGCCTCTTTTTGACTGTCATTGAGAGGCTCTAAGATGTTCAAGGCTTTCTGTTGCATCATTATAAGATTTTATTATGTCCTTTCTTGTTATTATACCTATTATTTTACCGTTTGCATCATCAACTACCGGGATTGTGTTGATTTCTTTAAATCCTATTTTGTGCATGATGTTGTTTAAGTTTTCATCGGGTGTTGCTGTTATAACATCTTTGTTTGCAATATCTGCTGCAACAAGAAAATCCGAAAGTTCGTTTTCTCCGAGTATGGATTTTAAGACATGAAGTGTTATGATGCCGGATATATTTTTGTTTTTATTTAAAACAGGTATATCTGTCTGTTTTGTTTTTGAAAGTATGTCATATATTGTTGAGAGTTTAGTTGAAGAATCCACGCTTGCAAACTGTTTTCTCATTAAATCCTTAACCTTTATGTTTTCAAGAACATCCTTTATGTATTCGTATCTGTGAATTTTTGAGTGAGCTCTGTCTTTTACTTGATAATGTTCTATGCTGTAGCGTGAACTTAAAAGAAAGCTTATTGCAACAACCCACATGGAAGGAACAATGAGTTCATAATTTCCTGTTATTTCAGCAACAAGTATAATGACAGACAATGGTGTTTTTGCTGTTGCTGCAAAAAAACCTGCCATACCAACAAGAGCAAAAGATGCCGGATTGTCGACCATTGCGGGGGCAATTTGATGCATAAAACCGCCAAATCCGCCACCCAATGCGGCGCCTATTACAAGGCTAGGTGCAAACATACCGGCAGAATTACCGCTTCCTATGGTTATACTTGTTGAAAACATCCTTATTATACCAATCATTAACAGTACTGAAAATGTTGTTTTGTTCAAAAAAGCTTTCTGCATGATACCGTAACCCATTCCGACGCTGTCCGGCATGGCTGCACCAAGCAGACCTATTATCAGTCCACCAAGAGCTGTTTTTATGTACAATGGTGCATTTATTTTGTCGAACATATTGGATGTTGAGTTAAATATATTTATGAATATAATGCCGCTTGCAGCACATACAAATGCCAAAATGGTGTACGAAACAAGCTCAAGCGGATTTTGGAACTTCATTAATGGCGTGGAAAACATATGAATCCACCCGAATTTTGCTGAGAATATTGAATATGCTATTATTGACGATATAGCAGCAGGGAGTAGGGTTTCATGCTCAAAGTCTACATCTTTGTATAAAACCTCAGTTGAGTAAATGGCTGCACCCATAGGGCTTCTGAATATTGCACCTATGCCTCCAGCCATTCCGCAAACCATCATTATTCTTTTTTCTTTGTCACTTAATTTTAATAGCTTACCGATTCTGTAACCCAAACCTGCACCGATATGTGCAGCAGGTCCCTCTCTTCCTCCTGCACCACCAACACCAAGAGAAATAACAGATACAATTGTTTTAACAAAAGGAACTCTTGTTCTTATAGGCAGATTATTATGGTATGACTTTATAACCTCCCCTGTGCCGCCACCCTTTGTTTCTTTGGCAACAAGATGCATAATAAGACCACTTAAAAAACCGCCTGTTGTGGCAATAATTATGAACAGAATTTTGTTGAAGGGTTTGTGTATGGCTTCAATTAGCGGCTGTTCGTTTGTCGGATGGGTTAAAGGGAATCCGCTTACATGATTTAAAAGCAAAACGCTTATTAGATCCAAGAGCACGAAAAAGGCTATTGCACCAAGACCTGCTGCTATGCCTGTCAGTGTTGCATAGATAAACCACTTTCCTGTCTGGGATCGCTTTAAGTTTTGTACTACAAAAAACAGTTCAGATACTAAAGAGGTTTTCATTCTACCGTTACACTCTTTGCAAGGTTTCTCGGTTGGTCTATGTCATGCCCTAGATATAAGGCTATGTAGTATGCCAAAAGCTGCAGCGGTATAACATAGACAAAAGGAGAAAACAGATAATCCATACTTTTTAAATTTAATATATCATCTGCAATTTGGCTTTCTTTATCCGATAAAAGTATTATTTTACCGTTTCTTGCTTTTATCTCTTCTGCATTTGAGATTGTTTTTGAATAAAATGGTTCTTTGTTTGGAGAAACTATAACTGTTGGGGTATTTTCGTCTATTAAAGCAATAGGTCCGTGTTTCATCTCTCCTGCAGGATACCCTTCTGCATGTATATAAGATATTTCTTTTAGTTTAAGTGCTCCTTCAAGAGCTATCGGATACATGATGCCGCGCCCGAGATATAGAAAATTTTTGTATTTATGGTATTTTTTTGCAAGCAGTTGGGTTGTTTTCTTTGTCTGTTTGAATGTATTTTGCATTATATGTGGAATTTCAAGCAGATATTGCACCTCTTTTTTCACATCTTTTCCTTTAATGTTTCCTATGTGGAATGCAAGCATATATAAAACCGACAGTTGTGATGCAAATGCTTTTGTGGATGCAACGCTTATCTCAGGACCTGCTAGTGTATATATGCAATTATCCGCCATTCTGGCAATCTCACTTTCCTTTACATTGACTATGGATAGTGTATTTAAGCCGGATTGTTTTGCAAATCTCAAAGATTCTTTTGTGTCGGCTGTTTCTCCCGACTGTGATATGGCTATAAAAAGATTGTTTTTTGAAAAAATAGGCGATGAATATCTGAATTCCGAACCTATTTCCACATTAACAATGGTGTTTGTATATTTTTCTAAAACTGCTTTTGCTGTCAGTCCTGCATAGTAACTTGTTCCGCATGCAACTATTGTTATTCTGTCAATATTGTTTAGAAAATCTTCATCTATCTCTAGCTCTTCTTTTAAATATATGTTGCCGTTTGTATCTATTCTTGATTGTATGGTGTTTTTTACCGATTCTGACTCTTCTGCTATTTCCTTTATCATAAAGTGTTTGTATCCGCCTTTTTGTGCAGATTCTTTTGACCACTCTATTATTTTTATTCCCCGCTCAATATTTTTGTCGTTTTTATCGATTATTTTTATTTCGTTTTGTGTGATTTCTGCAATGTCACCGTCTTCTAAGAATATAAATTTGTTTGTATATTCTATAAGTGCGGATATGTCGCTTGCTGTGTATACTGCATCGTCTGATATACCGACAACGAGCGGGCTTTCGTTTCTTGCAAGCATTATTGTGTCCGTGTCTTTGAATATGGCTGCAATTGCAAAGCTGCCTTTAAGTTTCCCAACTGCTTTTTTAAATGCTTTTTGTGGTATCATATCTTTTAAGAACATATCAATAAGCAGCACAATTGTTTCTGTGTCTGTTTCGGTTGTTTTTGTGATACTATTTTCTTTTAGCTCATTTTCTATGACTCTGTAATTTTCTATTATTCCATTATGGACTATGGATACATTGTCTGTAAAATGCGGGTGTGCATTTATTGTATTGGGTATTCCATGCGTTGCCCACCTTGTATGGCCTATGCCTATATGTCCGTTTAGGTTTATTTTTTTCTCTATAATCAATGATGCCAAATCCATTATTTTGCCTTTTGTTTTAACTGTTTCTATTTTTTTGTCCGTTTTTATGGATACGCCTGCAGAATCATAGCCCCGATATTCCAAGGCTGACAATCCGTTTAGCAGTATGTTTATGGCATTTTCTTGTCCAATGTAACCAACTATTCCACACATTTCACACCTCGGCAACTATACCACTTAAGAAGCGTTTTTTCAATTTATTAAGAAAAATTTAAAAGTCTCTTTTTTGCATCATTGTATGCTTTTATAATGTCTTTCCTTCTCACTATTCCGATAACTTTGTTTTTATTTTCGAAATCAACAACAGGTATAACATTTATATCTCTAAAACCTATTTTATGAAGCACTGTGTGGGCATTTTCATCCGGCGTTATGGTTAGCACATCTTCGTTTGTTATATCTTTTGCAATTACAAAATTTTCTAGTTCTTTATTGCCCAGTAGGTTGGCTAGTGTTTTTATTGATATTACGCCATCAAGTGTTTTGTTTTGTCCAAGAACCAAAAGGTCATCATCTTTTGATGACGATAATAGTTTATATATGTTTTTTAATGGTGTATTTATGTCAACGGATGTAAAATTTTTTCTCATAATATCCTGAACATACACTTCTTCAAGTATATCTTTAGTGTATTCATAATAATGTGCAGCAGAAAACTTTCTGTTTTTTACCTGTTTTTCATATATTGTCCACTTTTGAGCAACAAGATACCCAATACCTGCAACCCAAATAGAGGGGACGATGAGGTGGTAATTTCCTGTCATTTCCGTCACCATTACGATTGTTGAAAACGGCGTATTTGCGGCTGCACTGAAAAAACCTACCATTCCAACAAGCACAAAGGCGCCTGGTTCTGCTGCTATGTTTGGTGATATGCTGTGCATTATCAGGCCTATTGCACCGCCGAGTGCTCCACCTATAACCATAGATGGTCCAAAGACACCTGCACTTCCACCGCTTGAAATTGTGAATGAAGTGGCAAATATCTTCAAAAAAGCAATTAAGAATAGTGTTTTTATTGCAAGTTCTCCCATTAGTGCTTTCTGTAGAGCACCGTATCCCATTGAAATTGCATCGGGCGCAAATATTCCTATCAAACCAACAAGAAAACCACCTATTGCAGGCTTAAAGTGGGGTTTTATCTTTATTTTTCTAAAAATGTTCCTTGTGCCGTAAAAAACCTTAACATAAAATATTGCAAACAGTCCGGCTATTAAAGCCAAAAATGTATATGAAATAAGCTCTAAAGGATTGTTAAAGTGAAATATAGGAGTCGAAAATAGAGGTTTCCATCCGAAAATGGATGAAAATACCGAGTATGCTACAATAGAGGCAATAACGGTATGAATAAATGTTTCGCTTTCAAGCTCTACATCTTTATACAAAACCTCACATGCAAAAATAGCTCCTGCCATTGGTGAATGAAAAATGGCGCCAACACCTGCACCCATTCCCGATACCAATAAAATACGTCTTTCTTTTTTTGTCAACCCCAGTTTTGTTGCAAAATATGAGCCAAAGCCCGCACCAATTTGTGCAATGGGACCCTCTCTTCCGCCACTTCCGCCACTTCCAAGTGTTACTGCCGATGCTATCATTTTAATTACAGGAACAATTGGTCGTATAAATCCGTTTTTTGTGTGGTATGATTCTATGGCTGCATCTGTTCCGTGACCTTCTGCATCAGGTGCGAATGTATATACCAAAAAACCTGATATCAAACCACCAATTGTTGTAACCAAAAGCAATATTATCGGAGAAAAGGCAGCGTGCAGTTCATGAAAAATTCTCGGCTCACCAGCAGGCTCAAATGTTGGATAACCTGCCATTCCACTTAGAATATATACGGAAAAAAAATGAGTGGCAATAAGAAAAAAACTTGCACCAAGACCTGTAATAACACCAACAGTTGCACTATATAACATCATTTTACCCAACGATGCCATCTCGAAATATTGTTTTCTTTTTACGTTCAAAATGGACATTAGGCGGATTTTACCCTTATTTTTCTTTTTTGGATAGAGCCTCCATCTTTTCTCTGTATCTTTTTACCCATCCGGGTTTGTTAACCTGAGGAACTCTTGAAAGTACAAGACTGTAAGGTTCTACATGTTGTGTGACGGTTGTGCCTGCCGCAATGAGTGAATCGTGTTCAATTTCAACAGGTGCAACGAGTTGAACATCTGAGCCTATAAAAACTCTATCACCTATAATTGTTTTGTTTTTTTTATATCCGTCGTAATTGCATGTTATTGTTCCACAGCCCACATTTACATCCTCTCCAAGCTCTGCATCACCTATGTATGTTAAATGGCTAGCCTTTGTCCCTTTTTTTAGTACGGATTTTTTCACCTCTACAAAGTTGCCTATTTTCACCTCTTGTCCGATTTCAGAAAAAGGTCTTAGATGGGCAAACGGTCCTATTTGAGCATTGCTGTCTATACAGCTTTCTTCTATTACGCTGTATGGTTTAATGTGGACATTGTCTTTAATGATGGAATTTTCTATTACGCTGCCTGTATCGATTATGCAATTTTTGCCTATTTTTGTTTTATCCCTCAAGCTGACATTTGGGAATATGATACAGTCTTTTCCTATCTCAACGTCGTAGTTTATATATGTTGTATCCGGATCTATAAATGTTACATTTTCAAATCTGTCTATTATTTTCTGCTGAAGTATTTTTCTTACCTTTGTCAAATCTTTCCTTGTGTTGATACCAAGAATATTTTCTTTGTCAACCTCTATTGTTTCTATTTTGTCTGTATATTTAATTATGTCAGTTAAATAATATTCACCGCTTTTGTTGCTGTTTATGATATTTAAAATCGCTTTTTTGGCAAAAACTGTTTTAAATATGTATATGCCGCTGTTTATCTCTTTTATTTTTTTTATCTCTTCGTCTGCATCTTTTTCTTCAACTATTTCAAGTTTGTTGTTTTTTCTGACAATTCTTCCGTATCCGTAAGGTTCATCGAGTGTTGCCGTCAGTACAACGCAGTCCAAATCTTTTGAATCAAAAAGAACCTTTGCCGCTTCTATATCTGCTCTTTTGATTAAAGGCGTATCTCCATTTACGACAACAAAACTTTTTTCATTTATAAAGGGTAGGGCGCTTTTTAGTGCGTCTCCGGTTCCTTTTTGCAATTCTTGTATATGAGCCTGGCAGTTAGGAAATATCTTTTTTATTGTTTCGTGATTTTTTTTGTTTGTTACTATGTGAGTTTTGTAGCCGTCCAAGGCGTTTACAATATAAAATATGACCTCTTTGCCCGCAATCTTATAAAATATTTTGCTTGTATCGGATTTCATTCTTGTGCTTTTACCAGCAGCCAAAATTACAGCTTCCATATCAGCTCCTATCAATGTCTAAAGTGTCTTATGCCTGTAAACAAAAGAGGTATACCGTGTTCGTTTGCTGCTTCTATTACCTCATTATCCCTGATTGAGCCGCCAGGCTCAACTATTGCTTTCACGCCGAGTTTTCGTGCTGTATCCACACTGTCTCTAAATGGAAAAAAGCCGTCTGATGCCATAACACATCCGTTTAAATCAATGTTCAGCTCTTCTGCTCTGACTGCTGCAAATTTTACAGAGTCAATTCTTGATGTCTGTCCGCCGCCTATTGCGAGTATTTTTTTATCCTTCGCATAGACTACTGCATTGGATTTTACAAATTTTGAAACCCTAAATGCAAATTCTAAATCCTCAATCTGCTCATTCGTCGGTTTTGCTTTTGAGACAACATCGTATTTAAACTTTCCTTTGGCGTCATTTTCTTGAACAAGATATCCGCCGAGTGTGCTTCTTATTTCTCTAAATGGTGCATTGTCAATCTTTTGTGCCTCTATGAGTCTAATATTTTTTTTCTGCGTCAATATATCCAAGGCCTCTTTTGAAAATCCGTATGCCACAACAACCTCATAAAATCTCTGTGCTATTTCTTGGGCAAGCTCTTTATCAACCGTTGTATTTATGCCTATAATTCCGCCGAATGCACTGATAGGATCGCATGATAGAGCTTTTTCGTAGGCGTCTTTGGGATTGCTGCCCAAAGCAACACCGCAGGGTGTGTTGTGTTTTATGATGGCACAGACCGTATCATCAAATTCCGTCATTATTCTGTATGAGACATCTATATCGAGGATGTTGTTATACGAAAGTTCTTTTCCGTGAAGTTGTTTTGCGTCTGCTATACCGATTTTTAATGGGTCTTTGTAGAATGCAGCTTTTTGTTGAGGGTTTTCTCCGTATCTTAAATCTTGAACTTTTTTAAGCGCAATGCCTATGTTATCCGTTTCGTAGAAGTTAAATTTTTCTATTATCAAAGAGTCGTAATATGCCGTGTGGGCAAAGGCTTTTAGTGCATAATACCTTCTTTTTTCTTCATCTATTGAATCGAAGTTATTCATTATAAATTCGTAATCGTTTGTGTCGCATACAACAAGCACACCCTTATAGTTTTTTGCAGCAGCCCTGAGCATGCTTGGTCCGCCTATGTCTATGTTTTCTATTAGCGTATCAACGTCATCTGTTTTTAGAGCTGTTTCTTCAAAAGGGTAGAGATTGACAGCCACTATATCAATAGGGTCAATGTTAAATTCTTTTATCTTGTTTTCATGCTCTGTATTGCCCCTTACATAAAGAATACCGCCGTGGATTTTTGGGTGCAGCGTTTTTACGCGTCCATCCAGCATCTCGGGAGATTGTGTATAGTCCTCAACAGCTTCGACATCAACACCGCTTTCTTTTAAGAGTTTGGCTGTTGAGCCTGTTGAGAGTATGCCGTACCCTTTTTTTGATAAAAATTTTGCAAATTCAACAACACCTGTTTTGTCAGAAACACTTATCAAAGCTCTTTTATTCATTAAAACCTCTCCTTAGTCATTATTTCCAACTTTAAGTGTAAAGTAACAGTATTTGTTTGTCAAGAAGGAGAAAGGATTTGATTTTTGTAATATATACAGTCAACACTCATTTATTACTTGACAAAAAGCTTGCGGGGGGGGGGGTATAAG
>JALWEJ010000087.1 GCA_027014115.1 Desulfurellales bacterium | reverse complement strand
TTTTAGTCTGAAAATACTAAAAACACCCTCATTTTTATTTCCCTTTTTCCTGTTTTTTTCACCTCCTTGTTTTTTGTTTAAATAGTCCATATTATTTTATACCCCGTTTTCTGTTTTTCTCATAGACTCTCCTGCAAGTTTCAGTTTATACGCATTGTGTATTAATCTGTCGCATACTGCATCTGCAATTGTAGGATCTCCTATCAAAGAGTGCCATTTATCAATAGGGAATTGGGTTGCTATAATGGTAGAGTGAAGATTATATCTGTTTTCAGTGATTTCCAAGAGGTCTCTTCTTTGGTCATCATTCAAAGAAGACATACCCCAATCGTCTATTATCAACAGCTCCACCTTGGATAGTCTGTCTATTAGTTTTACGTATTCACCGGTAGCTCTTGAGATTCTCAGTTCACTCATTAGTTTGTGCTGCCTTGTATAGAGGGTTTTAACATTCTGCCTACAGGCAGAGTTGCCTACGGCACAAGCTATGTATGTTTTTCCCGTTCCTGTTGCGCCGGTTATTATCATATTCCTCTTATTTCTTACCCAATCCATTTTGGATAGCTCAATAAGCAGATGCTTATTGATACCTCTTTGTGCATTAAATTTAATATCTTCTATGCAGGCATCTGAATATCTCAGTTTTGCCATAGTAATGAGCCTTTTTAACTGTCTGTTATGCCTGTATATGGTTTCCTGTTCAAGCAGCATAGAAAGCTGTTCTTCAAAGTCCATATCATTGAACGCTTCGCTTTTTGCATATTCTTCCAAAGCATTTGCCATACCGTAGAGTTTTAGGGATGTGAGTTTTTCTTTTATCATAATCATAGGTCACATCCTGCATAAAAGGCATTGCCTCTGATATTGTCGTGTACTATAATATTTGAGGGTTCTTTATGTTTTATTATAGCCTCCATATTTTTATCCATTCCATTTTTAAGAATGGCTTTGAGTGTCCTGTATCTGTATGATTTTGAAAAAAGAGCTATCAAGCAGGCATCCTCTAATCTTTCAGGCTCATATTTTTTTGAAAGGCTCATAACACCAAGACACATTCTATAGGCATGCTCTTTATGAGCGCAGGTTTTTAGTATCTTATCGATAAATAAAGATGTGTTTGTGCCGGCTGAGTCTGCCCAGCGTCTTATCTTATCGGGAGTCCATTTAATATAGTCCTTATGGGAGTGAGGCATATGGATTGAAGAGGTTATAAATTCTCCCTTTTTAAAACTCCTTGTGTGGGAGCATATCTTCTTGTTGTTGTAAAAGATTTCAACCACTCTGCTGTTGTATCTTATCTCCACAATTTGATTGATGAGCGTATAGGGAACAGAGTAATGAACACCATCTACGGAAATATGATAATCAAGACCCACCTTAGCCTTTTTCCACAAGAAGATTTCAAACGGTCTTTCAGGGAGTTTTCTTAGGACAGGTTTATCTATCTCACAGAAGAGCTCGTACCTTGATTTGTCAAGCTGCTGCATCTTTCTATTGTTGAATTCATCAAGTGCATCTTTTATGGCGCTGTTTAACTCTTTCATATCAAAGAACGTTCTATTTCTCAGTTTTGCCAATATGCGTCTTTGAATATTTAATACCGCATTTTCAACCTTTGCCTTATCCTTTGGTTTTATGGGTCTTGCAGGCAGTATTGCAACATCGTAGTGTTCTGCCATTTCAGAGTATAATGCATTAATCTGAGGGTCATAGTAATCGGGTGATGTAACACCTGATTTTAGGTTATCGGGTACTACATATTCAGGCACACCGTCGAAGAATGAGAACATCTTTTTATGGCACTCTATCCAGTTTTCTTTCTTTTGATTGGCAACAGCTATTGCAAAGGTATAGCTGCTTGCTCCAAGTGTGCCTACAAACAGCTCCACTGCTGTTTTCTTACCTGTTTCAGGGTTTGTTATAACAGGCTTATCCCCTGAGAAGTCCACAAATACCTTTTCGCCTGCCTTATGATTGAATCTCATAGTGGGTTTGAGTTTCTTTCTCCAGCGGTTGTAGTAGTAGCAAAACTGGGTACGACTATAACCCTCAGGATGACCTTCTTTATACTCCTCCCATAAAAGCTGCAGCGTAACGCCCTTCATCTTTAATTGTTTGTGTATATAGCTCATATCCGGCAGAGCTTTCTTATTCTTTGGCTTTTTGTTCTCAAAAAGCTTATCCATTATTTCATCCTCAGATTTTTCTTTCATATCATCATAAGAAATAGAAGCCTCTTCTATCCTCTTTACATATTTTTCAACGGTTGTCGGTGATATATTGCATGCCTTTGCAATCTGTCTGTTGCTTAAATTCTTGTTCTTCAATCTTAATATCTCCTTAATCTGCCTCAATGTCAGTTTCCTTCTTTTCTTTTTTTTCATAACCCCCTCCACTATTTTTAGGAAGAGGATATAAGAGAAAGGATTAAAAAGAAAAACAAAAATCACAAAGAAAAAACAATGACGGAAATAGCTGGACACCAAAAACGCAAAAACCTTAAAAAGTGTCCAGCTAAAACCGGAAAAGGTGTCCATTTAATTCCGGAATCAGTGTCCAGTTAATTCCGTCATTGGTGTCCAGTTGGAAGCGGAATATACAGTAGCCAATTTGTTTTTCCCATATTCGTCCAATTCCTTTATTACATCCATATCATTCATAACCTCTTTTAACATCTCTTTGTTCATTTTAGCATCCTCCTTTTTCCCTTCTTCTGTTGTTGGTTACGCATAACACGCTACCTTAATTCTACAACACGTTACCGTAAATTTTACTAAATTATTCTTATGGAGACACAAAAATATTTTGAGTCCCTGGTTGCCTGTATGAGAAAACTGTTAATTATGGCATTGGCGCAGTATAAGAGTGCATACTTTTAAAAAACATATTGAATTTGGCTAAAGGGGGTTGACAAATAACACAGTATCTACGAAGTGTGAAAAAAGGTTAAGGGTTAAGTTGTCGAATGGGTGAGCGGTAAATTGGGAATTGGTGATTTATGGTTGGGGATTATTGGATATTAACAGTTAGTGATTGGCGGTTAGCGAAAAGAGCATAAACAAAAAGATAATTTTGAATTATGGATTTTAGACCAAAGCTGAAACTATACCTGATATCGGCTTGATTTTGGATTAAACACAAGAATAGAAATATCTCCCGAAAAAAAATAATATCAGAAGATTAACTAAATGTCAAATGTTGACAGCCTGTTGAAAAACACCGTTTCTGATTGTCTTCAATCACTGAAAATGCTATAATAATAAGGGTGAAACTCTTATTATTATCCTTAAGGAGCCATTTTGCAATGATGGGAAAAAAGACAAAACAAGCACCTTTGTTTTACTACATAAATATAAAAGATATGATACCCGAAAATCATATTTTGAGATTAATCAATAAATATATTGACTTCTCTTTTATACGAAATAAAACCAAGCATCTTTACAGCAGTACAGGTAGGCCATCCATAGACCCTGAGGTTTTAATAAAAATGCTTCTTGTGGGTTATCTATACGGCATTACCTCAGAAAGAAGATTGTGTGAAGAGGTAAATATGCATATAGGATATAGATGGTTTGTGGGCTTGAGTTTAGACGATAAGGTTCCAGACCATTCCACTTTCTCCAAAAACAGACACACAAGATTTAAACAAAGCGGAATATTCCAGGATATATTCGATGAGATTGTAAAAAAATGCATAGATAGAGGTTTGGTGAGTGCAAAACACCTAAGTGTGGACGGCAGCTTAATTAAAGCCAATGCTTCAATAGTATCTATGGAGCCCGTTGTTGTTAAAATGAGTACGGCTGAATATACCGATACCTTGGAATCGGAAAATCAAACAGAATTTATTGAAAGCAATAACAGCAAAAAAGATAAAGATAACGACAATACCGATACAATAAAGAAATCTTCTTATAGTAAGGACTACGGAAAACTAAAAGGTAAAAAAATAGGCAATAAAACCCATAGATCAAAGACAGACCCCGATGCAAGACTTGCAAGAAAATCACATACACAAACCACCCTGTCTCATCTTGACAACTACCTTATGGATAACAAGAACAGGATTATATTGGGAGTATGTGTAGATATACCTGGTAAAAAGAGCGAAACCTCATCCGCTCTTTCTCTAATTAGAAAATTTATGTTTAAATTCAGAATAAAACCTGAAACCGTAGGAGCAGACAAAGGCTATTGTTCTGGTGAGTTTATACACAATCTTTTTCAATTGGGCATAACACCCCATATACCGATAGTTGATGCAAGGACTGCAAATGAAAGAGGAATATTCTCTATAGAGCAGTTTAAATTCGATAGACAAAACAATAGCTTCATCTGTCCAAACGGTAAGATACTTAAATACCACGGCAGACATTATAACCAGATTGTATATAGGGCAGAGCTAAAAGAATGCAGAGTATGTCCATATAAACAGGAGTGTACAAAAGACAGAGCAAGGTCTTTAAGTGTCAGTATATACGAGCATGATGTGCAAAGAGTAAAAGAACTTGCAAAAACCAAAGCATACCGCATATCCATAAAGAAAAGAAAAACGATAGAATCCCTCTTCGGTGAAGCAAAAGAACAGATGGAGTTAAGGGTGTGTAAATTTAGAAGACGGTGGAATGTAGAAGAGCAGTTTCTTTTAACAGCAACTGTTCAGAATATAAAAAGAATGGTTAACCTGTTAAACAAAAAGCCGAAAAAAGCATATGCGGCTGCAAAAAAGAAGCAGACTATATTGCCTAATCGGCAATATAATTTTTTGCTCTTTGTTAAGCAATTGCTAACGAAAACCCAAGCTGATGTTAAAGTATCTGCTTTGACTACTTTTTATGCATTTATCAATAAGTATGCTTTTATCTAAAAAGATGGATTATGGAAAAAAGCGAGATTTTCAACAGGCTGTTGAGATACGACCCCTTTGTTCCCTTTTGTTCCCTTTTAATCTTCTTCTTTACCTATAAATTCAAGGAAAAAAGCCAGAAAAATGCCGAATATTATGCCTGTTATAATAGCTACTACAACAATAAGTTTCTTCTTGGGTTTAACCGGGTAGTCGTGAGTATAAATCTTGCCCACAATATGTGTGCCTACCAAATACGGCGGATTTATGGACATTTCAAGAAGGCTTATTTCGGTTTTCAAAGTTGGTATGGTAATTTCAACGAGCCTTTTAATGCTGCCCGCAACAGACGGGATGGTTTCTTTCAGTAATTTTTCCTTTTGAGCTTCCAAATTAGGTATCGTTTGCTCTAAAATCCTCTGTTTCTGTTTTTCCAAGTCAGGTATGGTTTGCTTATTGATTTGCTTAATCTGCAGTTGCAAATCTATTATCCTCATATTCAGCCTGTCTATATCGTTTTGCAGATTTGCAGCCTGCATCGTATCGATGGCTGCCAGTGCGGGGTGAGCCTGCTCTATGGAGTTAACGCCTTTTTGTATATTTTTAATAGCATTGAGCTTCTTTTTTATTTCGAGACTGCTTTTAGCAATCTTCTCTTTTAAAGCGGGAATTGTGATGTTGTTTAGAAACTTTATTTTTTCATCTATCTTTTTAAGATTTCCTTCCTTAATCAAGTTTATTTGCGTATCAATCTTTTTTATGTTCACCGTTTTTAAAATATTTAATTTATTCTCTAATTGCGGCAGCAGTACCTTGGAATCATATTGAATATCTCTCTTTTTGCTATCTATGGACTCTTTTGTTTTTTCAATTGCAGAGTTAAGGTAGAGCTTGTGTTGAGAAAGAATATCGTTAAGCGCTTCCTTAAGCTTGCTTTCGGCAAGTTTATTGTCCAAACCATAGGCAATAAAGCTGACAAACTGCTTGGTTTTTCTTGGAACATCAACCTCTTTTAAAAATGCTTTTGTACCTTTTTTTCTGTATTTGCCCGACGTGTCGTATTTGACATCAATGTAATGCTTAATTCTCTCCGCACCATCAAAATATTTAACGGAAACTTTTCCGGTTTTGGGTTTAACAATTTGATAGCCGATTTCCAACGTAGCTTTTGCCTGATACATAGGTTTTGACACAAAAATATAAATAACGGCAAGTACCAAAAATAGTATGACAGTTGTAATAATTATGGATTTTCTTTTTTTGATAACCTTTAACAGCTCGCGCAGATCTATCTCATCCTCATCGCATTGACAAGGCTCAATACTATTTATGTCTCTAACCGCTTCCTCTTTACGATTCGTTTGAAATCCTCCAATCCAGTTAGTACGGTTAGCACATATATACAATACGGCAGATGGTATGTCAATTATTTTGCGTTGGTCAAAGACCTTATCGTCCTTTCTTTGCTTGATAAAATAATTTTTTGCAGCTTAATTAGCAGATATGTTTTTATGTTATGCAAATTCAGCCCGCCTTTCAAACAGGTTAAAAAATTGATAATCGCTACAGCGTGTAATATTAATTGTGTATCTTTGTAGTAGGAGGGTTTATGGGTGAGCATTTTGACATTTTGTCTGTCATAGTGATTATCGTGACATTTATATTTTTTACTTTGGCGCTGTTTATCAAGGGATTGACTCACGACATACTGTTGGAATCGGCTGTGTTCCTTATTTCCATAAAATTGATTATGATGGCTTATAAAAATAGTATTGCTACCAAAAGCATACTAAAAGGGTTGGATGAAATAAAAAAAGCCCTCAAAGATGTTAAAGTCAACCAAAAATCCCCACCTTTGGGTCATTTAAATTCCCCACCTCTTGGATTGTCAATTTAGGTTGCCTTGGTTATCTTTTGCCTCCTTTAGATGCTTAATTCTATAACTCTCCCCT
>JALWEJ010000086.1 GCA_027014115.1 Desulfurellales bacterium | reverse complement strand
GTAAAATCTTTATTTTAGTCAATTTTTATAAAAAAATCTAAATAATATAATTTTTCTCTTGACAAATAAAATATTTTATTGTATTATCAATTCAAGATTTGAAATGGAGGTTAAAATGGCTTGTGAGCAGGATGTAAAAGATATGCAAATCGAAGAAAAAGAAGAAAAAAAGATTGAGGAGGTAGAAAAAATGGAGAATACACAGGCAGGAGTATTGGTATTAAAGAAGGTTCCGGAGTTTAAAATGGCAGCATATGACGCAGCAACAGGACACTACAAAGAGGTTTCAAGTGATGATTATAAAGGAAAATGGTTTGTTGTATGTTTCTATCCGGCAGACTTTACATTTGTATGCCCAACAGAGATTGCTGCAATGAATGCAAAGTATGATGAATTAAAATCAATGGGTGTTGAGGTTTTGGCTGTATCAACAGATACAAAATTCTCGCATAAAAGATTTGCAGAGACAGAACCTCTATTGAAGGATCTGAAATTGACAATCGGAGCAGACCCTACAGGCACAGTTTCAAGAGCATTCGGTGTTATGATTGAAGATGAAGGTATTGCGCTAAGAGGAAGGTTCTTGATAAACCCAGACGGCGTTGTTGTGGCTCAGGAAGTTCAGGCTCCGAGTGTTGGAAGAAGCGTTGTTGAATTTATAAGACAGATTCAGGCATGGCAGCACGCTTACAAAACAGGCGAGGTTTGCCCTGCAAACTGGAGACCGGGTAAAAAAACACTTCCTGTAAATACAGACGTAGAAAAGATGACAGGAAGGGTAGGCGACTATGTTACAATAGAAGAGCTTTTATCATAAAAAAAGTCAAACCAAACTCAAAAAAGCCGGGTTTATGCCCGGCTTTTTTATTTTAATATTTTGATAAATTCAACAGAAACATTGCTTTTTACAATAATATTCCCGGGTGTTATGCGTATGGACTGCAGGCTTTTGCTTTTTGTAAGACTAAACGCCATTTCTCTATTTTGTGCATAAATATTTTGATATTGGCTGTATGAGGATATCTTTGATATTTTGTAACCCTCAGAGAGTGTTTTGTTGACTATTGAAAGTCTTTTTTTTGCCTCGATTAATGCTGCTCTAAAGAGATTTTGCTTTATTCTGTTTTTTAGCTTTTCAGATAAATCAAAATTGACATAAACCGGTTTTATGCCTGCTTTATACAGAAACTGTTTCTTTGCTATGTAATCTAAAACATCAGAAATTTTCTTAATCTTTTTTGTTCTTATTTCGATATACATTTTTGCTGTTTTTGAGTAGTTGTATGAATTTGTGGTTTTTACTTCCTGTTTTGAGAACTCTTTTTCCAAAAACAGAATAAATGCATTATTGATTTTGGATAATCTTTCCAAAGCCAGACTGTAGTTATCCCCTTCCGCATAAACAACAAATTTAGCAACAGCTTCGTCACAATTTATGGATTTAGATACAGTGAAGGTTGTTGAAACCTTTGAGTATAAATTTTTTGTATCTTTTGCAAAAGAACCAAAAGGAATAAAAACAAAAACATACATAACTATCAGCAGCTTTTTCATAACACACCACCTCTAGATAATTTTTTTCATTCTTATTTTACAGACTAATACATAAAAAACCAAGTTTAAAAAATTTTATTTTTATACGAAAAGAGTGATTTTTGGAGAATTATTTCTCAATTTGACTAATCAAATTGTTTAGTTTATTGTATTACGCATACGACAACAAGGGGGGGGTGTTTTTGTCTTCAAATCAGATAAAAAAAGAAAGATGGCTTTTAGCCTCAACATTTCTTAATATTGTCCTTGCCGTATCAAAACTATTTGTAGGTATAGTCACAAATACGGCCGTTGTAGTAGCTGACGGTATACACAGCCTATCGGATGTCGTCAATTCTATTTTAATCTATGCATCAATAAAGCTTGCCGGTAAAAAATCGCAGAGATTTCCATTCGGTATGCACAAATTAGAGGATTTTGCAGCATTAATCGGTGCAGTGGTTATTATATACGCAGGCTTTGAGATTATCAGAAGTGTTGTATTGGCAGAAGAACATCAGATAATAATGCAGCATATTGCAGTTGTTCTTGGTTTTTTGTTTGCAGTGCTGCTTTCTCAAATCGGTTTTGCCTTTTTTGAATTTAAATCGTCAAAAAAACTGAACTCACCTGGTGTAAAAACCGACCTTATGGATTGGCTTATGGATATAGGTGCAACAATTGTTGCCGTATCCGGTATTGTTTTGAACTATTACAACATACCTTATGCGCAAAAAACGGCTGTTATAATTATTGTTCTTATGATTTTTCACGGTGCCTACGGAATAATCAAAGATGCAATGCTGACACTGCTTGATGCTTCGGTTGATATAGGCATAATAAAAAAAGCAGAATCGATAATAAAATCATTCCCGGAGGTTGACGGTTTGGATACACTATTTATAAGAAAAGCCGGAAGCATACTGATAGCAGATATTATCCTTCAGATAAAAGAAAAAAGTGTCTACAATGCTCACAGTGTTGTTGAATCGATTGAAAGAAGCTTAAAAGACAATATCGAACACTTGGAAATAATTACCATTCACTACGAACCCTCAAAAAACATTCACAAAAAGTATGCACTGCTGCTGGATAAAAACAGAGAATATGCCAAAACACTTAAAGATATTATGTCTGTAAAGATTGTTGAGATTGACCAAAACGGTAAAGAATCAGAAACAATAGAGTATAAAAATCCTTTTTACGAAAAACAAAAAGGTCATTTTATGAAACTTGCAGCATGGCTTTCAAAAGAGGGTGTCAGTGAAATTTTAATAGACAATATGGAGATAGAACAAGAAAAAATTGATTTTTTGGAAAGCCTCGATATAAGAATATCAAAATCGTACAAATCAAACACAGAGAAAGATTAAAGAAACTTGTAATTAAAGCCTCTTTGTGCTAAAAATAGCTTTAATTTTAAAAAGGAGGAGCATGTGAAGTACGGAGAAAAAGCCATCGATGAAGCCGTTTTGGAAAATTGGGAAAATAAGCATACAGAAAATGATTATGAAATTAATATAGATTTTCCCGAGTTTACATGCAAATGCCCAAGAAGCGGGTATCCCGATTTTGCAACAATAAAAATAAGGTATGTTCCTGATAAATATGTTGTAGAACTAAAATCACTGAAACTGTTTTTGAATAAATACAGAGACAGATATATCTCACACGAAGACTCCATAAACGAAATATTTAACGCTTTGAAAGAAAAGCTTAAACCTAAGCAGCTTGAGGTTATAGGAGATTTTACACCAAGGGGCAATGTAAAAACGGTAATTAAGGTAAGTCTTTAAAAAGGAGCGGTTAAGTGAAGCTGATAAAAAAGATAATAAGCGGAAACGAGGCTATAGCCATTGGCGCATACAAGGGTAATGCAACATTTGCAAGCGGATATCCCGGAACCCCATCGAGTGAAATACTGGATTTCTTCAAATCCTTTAAAGGTGTTACAGCTCAATGGGCACAAAATGAAAAAGCCGGTTTTGAGGCTGCGCTTGGCGCTTCTATTGCCGGTGCAAGAAGCTTTGCCACAATGAAGCATGTTGGTTTGAATGTTGCAGCAGACCCTTTAATGACAAGTGCCTATACGGGTATTAACGGCGGATTTGTTGTTGTCTGTGCAGATGATCCGGGTATGCATTCGTCTCAAAATGAACAGGACAACAGATACTATGCAAGATTTGCAAAGATACCTCTTATAGAGCCCTCAGATTCATTTGAGGCAGTTGGGTTTATGCAGTATGCATTTATTGTAAGCGAGCAGTTTGATTTGCCCGTTCTGTTTAGAAATACAACAAGAATCTCCCATTCGCTTGCTGTTGTAAAATACGATTCAAGAACGCTGGATAATGAAAAAGAGCTGAAACTTGATAAAAACTTCCAAAAATATGTTATGATTCCGGGCAATGCCGTAAGAAAGCATAAAGAACTATTAAAGAAATTTGAGGATTTAAAACAATTTTCAAATGAAACCCCAATAAACAGAATAGAAAAGGGCTCATCAAATGTCGGCATAATAGCAAACGGCATATCGTACGCATACGCAAAAGAGATTATGCCAAAAGCACACTTTTTTAAAGTGGGTTTTTCGTATCCTATGCCGACAGAAAAGATAAGAGAGTTTGCAAAAAACCTTGATAAGGTAATAGTTATTGAAGAGCTTGAGCCGTATATGGAAGAAGAACTCAAGATTGCAGGTTTGAATATATATGGTAAAAAATATTTCCCGCAGGATGGTGAATTTAATCTTGATATAGTTGAAGAGGGCTTACAGAAAGCTGGTTTTATAGAGGATAAAAAAAGCAGCGTTGTGTTTGATTCAATAGAGCTTCCGGGCAGACCACCAGCACTTTGTCCAGGGTGTCCTCACAGGCCTATTTTTGATATACTGCATTCTCATAAGAATATCTTTATAACTGGTGATATAGGATGCTACACACTAGGCAGTCTGCCGCCTTTGAGCGCCATGCACACAACTGTATGTATGGGGGCAAGCCTATCTATGGGTGTTGGTGCAAGCAAGATTGAAAATAAGGAAAAAATAGTAAGCGTCATAGGTGATTCAACATTCTTCCACACCGGTATTCAGCCTCTGATAGATGCATATGTAAATAAAGCGAATATGACAATCATTATTCTGGATAACAGAATAACGGCAATGACAGGCGGACAGCCTGATGCTTCAAGCGGTTTTAATTTAAACAACGAAACATTTGAGCCTATAAATGTTGCAAAATTAGCAAAAGCTGTTGGTATAGAAAGGGTGTTTGAGGTTGACCAGTATGACTATAAATCAACCAAAGAGATTTTGGATAGAGAAATTGAAACACCGGGTTTGAGCGTTATCGTTGCTTTAAGACCATGCGTGTTAGCTCCGAAAAAGATAAAAGATACACCGCTTGTTGTAACGGATAAGTGTATAGGCTGTAAACGGTGTCTAAGGATAGCCTGTCCTTCTATAGACTTTAAAAACAATCTTGCAGTTATAGATGAAACAACATGTACGGGATGTGAGGTATGCAAAAATGTCTGCCCTGTTGAGGGAGCTATTGTTGTAAAGGAAGGTAAATAAACTATGAATATAGAGAGTGTTTTGTTTGTAGGTGTAGGTGGAGACGGCATTATAACGGTGTCAAATGTTGTTTCTGAAGCATGCATGCTTGCAGGATTGGATGTTAAAAAAAGTGAAATACACGGAATGAGCCAAAGAGGTGGGTCTGTTTCTGCTTCTGTAAGGTTTGGAGAAAAAGTTTATTCACCCACAGATAAGCTTGGCAGCGTTCAGTATATGATGGCAACAGAAAAAATAGAAGCTCTACGCTGGATTCAATATTTAAACAAAAATTCGGTTGTTGTTGTAAATGACAGGATTGTGCCTATCATAAATCAGATTATTGACGAGGATAATATAGATTTGCTTGTTAATAAAATAGATACAAAGATTCTGATAAAGAGAAAATTTATCGATGATGCCGTAAAGCTTGGAAATGAAAAGGTTACAAACACAATAATGTTGGGTGTATTATCAAAATATATACCCGTAGAGAATAAATTTTTTATGGAAGCAATAGATATTATTGTTCCGGATAAAATTAAACAGATAAATATTGAAGCTTTTAATCTTGGTATGGAGTTGGCAAAAGAGCTTTAAAATTTTTCTTAAAAATAAAAGAGGTGAATGATGGCAGAGGAGAAATATAACCCCAATTTTGAACAAAAATGGTATGAATATTGGGAATCAAACGGATATTTCAAACCAAAAGATGATGATAAAGACAAACCTACATACAGTATAGTTATACCGCCGCCCAATGTTACTGGTGTTTTGCATATAGGGCATGCCCTAAACGGAACACTTCAGGATATAATGATTAGATACAAAAGAATGAAGGGATATGATGTTCTTTGGGTTCCCGGTACCGACCATGCCGGCATTGCAACGCAGAACATGGTTGAAAAAGATTTGGCAAAAGAGGGCAAAAAGAAAGAGGATTTGGGTAGAGAGGCTTTTGTTGAGCGTGTCTGGGCTTGGAAGAAGAAATACGGAAACAGAATAGTTGATCAGATGAAACGCTTAGGCTTAAGCTGTGATTGGTCGCGCTTGAGGTTTACAATGGATGAGCAGCTCTCAAAAGCCGTCAGAAAAGTATTTGTTGAGCTCTACAACGAGGGCTTAATATACAAAGACAAATACATAATCAACTGGTGTCCGAGATGTCATACGGCACTGAGTGACTTAGAGGTTGAGCACAACGATGAGAACGGCAAGCTCTACTCAATAGAGTATCCGTTTGAGGATGGAAATGGCGGGGTTATCGTTGCAACAACAAGGCCTGAAACTATGTTTGGAGATACAGCTGTAGCTGTCAATCCAAATGATGAGAGATATAAAGATATAATCGGCAAAAATGTTATTTTACCTATAAAAAACAAAAAAATACCCGTCATAGCCGATGAGTATGTTGATATGGAATTTGGAACAGGTGTTGTAAAAATAACACCGGCTCACGACCCGAATGATTTTGAGGTTGGAAGAAGACACAATCTTGATATTGTTGTAGTTATAGACGATAACGGTATTATGACTGACGAGGCTATACACTACAACGGCCTTGACAGGTTCGAATGTCGCTCAAAGCTTGTTAATGAGCTTGAATCCAAAGGATTTATAAGAAATATTGCAGAACATAAACACTCCGTAGGTCACTGTTACAGATGTAAAACTACCATAGAGCCGTATGTTTCTAAGCAGTGGTTTGTAAAGACAAAACAGCTTGCAGAAGATGCTATGGATGCAGTTGAAAAAGGCGATACACGGTTTGTGCCGAAAGCTTGGGAGAAGACATATTTTGAGTGGATGAACAATATAAGAGATTGGTGCATATCAAGACAGCTCTGGTGGGGACACAGAATTCCGGTTTACAAATGTGAAGAGTGCGGAAAATATACAGTAGTAGAAGATGAGCCTACAGCCTGTCAGCACTGCGGAAGCAGCAGGTTAAAACAGGAAGAGGATGTTTTGGATACATGGTTCTCCTCAGCCCTCTGGCCTATGTCAACACTGGGCTGGCCTGATAAAACAGATGATTTAAATAAATTCTACCCCACGAGTCTGCTTGTTACAGGTTTTGATATCATATTCTTCTGGGTTGCTAGAATGATGATGATGGGTATACATTTTATGAAGGATGTGCCGTTTAAGGATGTTTACATACATGCACTTGTAAGGGATCAGCACGGTCAAAAAATGAGCAAAACAAAGGGCAATGTAATAGACCCTATGGATGTAATAAACAAATTCGGTGCAGACTCAATGAGGTTTACACTTGCAATATTTGCAGCGCAGGGTAGAGATATTAAGCTTTCCGAAGATAGAATTGAGGGCTACAAAAAATTTATGAACAAGATTTGGAATGCCTACAGATTCATTGAGATAAACACAAAGGATTTGGATATAAAAGAAAAGCCCAAAAAACTCTCAGCAGCATCCATATGGATAAAATCACGCCTTGCAAAAACAATAAAGGATGTGGAGACTGCACTTTCAGAATATAAATATAACGAAGCGGCTAATGCTGTTTATCAATTTATATGGCATGAATTCTGTGATTACTACATAGAGATGAGTAAGGTTCATATGGATGATGAGTATTCATACGCCGTGAAATACACACTTCTTGATGTTTTTGAAGCAACAATGAGACTTCTGCATCCGTTTACGCCGTTTATTACTGAAGAGCTCTGGAATAAACTGCCGAACAAAAAAGGCGAATCCATTATGGTTGCAGACTACCCTGAGTTTAAGACACAGGATGTTGCAGAGGATATAGAATCATCTATGGATATGGTTATAGATATAATAAAATCCATAAGAAACCTAAGAAATGAAAATAACATTGCACCGTCCAAGAAAATAAAGGTTTATATGAATATATCGGATGCCAAACAGCAGGCGGTTATTGTTTCTTTTAAAAATTACATATATGCATTGGCTGGTGTAGATAATTTGATAATAACAGAAAAAGTTGAAGAGCAGTGTTTGATTCAATCTACAATATACGGCGATATATATCTTCCGGTTGAAGGCAATATAGACGTTGAAAAAGAACTGGTTAGGTTGAATAAACTGCTTAAAAAGCAGGAAAAATCCTTATCATTTTTAAACAATAAAATGAATAATCAAGCCTTTCTTGATAGGGCACCAAAGGAGCTTATAGAGGAGAAAAAGAAAGAGCTTTCAGAGATTACGGAACTATATAATAAAACCAAAGAAAGAATTAAGCAGTTGAAAAAGGATTGATAGTTATGAAAAAGTTTGTTTTGATTGTTGCTTTTGTGCTCTTTTGTTTAAATACCAAAGCTTCTGTATACGACGATATTACACACTCCTTATCAAGCAAACTCGGTGTGGTATCAGGTAGTGTTGTGAATGTTACAAACAAGGGTGTTATCTTAGACAAAGGTTCAAAAGATGGATTATATGAACATTCGATAGTTTATATATACAGAAATCTTGGAACATTACATGCATTTTCAGATAATAAAAGTGTGAAACTTAAGAAAGGCATAGCCTATGCTTATGTTTCAAACATTAAGGATAGCACTGCTACGGCTTTGATATCTGCCGGCGTTGATAAAGATAAGGATTATCTTCTTGGACTCGGTCTTATTCCTTGGGGTGAAAAAATTCTAATAGGAAAACCAAAAGCTAATGATAAATTTATAGCAGGAAAAAAGGAGTATAGGGTAGCAATCATAACAAGAAATAAAATTATTTATTCATCACTTAAGAGTTCATTGGAAAAAACGGGTAAATTTTATGTCATAAATCCGGATAAATTGGCAATTGCAATTACTAACAGCAGGATCAATACTTTAAGCGAAAAAACATCGATAAAAAAACTTGCAGAGGCTGTTGATGCCGATTTAGTCTTATTGATTGCGTCCGACAAAAATAAAATATTAAAAGTAAAGGTTTATAACGGGTACGGTGGCGTTAAAATATTAACATTGTATGACAAAATAGACAAAGAATCTAAAATTATCCTAAGTAAAAATAAAAAATTAAATAGCACAATCCCTGCAAATAATATTGTGGCTTCCAATTTAAGACTTTCAAGGAAGTTGACTTTCTGGGAAACTATTCTGGATAAAGCCGGTTTGTACAGCCCTTATACAGGTCTTGATATGTCCTCTGCAAAATATAAGGTTGCAGTATATAAAGAACTTGGCTATGGAACAACGGCAATGTATGTTGGCTGCGCCACCAGTAAAAATCAAAAAGATATATTGCTTGCCAAAGGTTCAAACATAACAATATACGGCTTTGATTCTGATTCATTTGTAAAAAAAGGGACATTTTCATACGGTTACAACATAATCAATATCGATACGGTTTTTGTTGAAGATAGAGTTTTGATTGCAGTATCCAATTTTAACAGATATGGAGAAATGGCTTCTGCAGTAGGATATCTTGACAAAGATTATAAATTTCACATCATAAAAGACAATATTCCATATCATATAAGATTTTACAATAAATTCTCAAATCCTGTTTTGATAGCCGAAAAAGCAACAATATCAAAACCGTTTGCAGGCAAAATATATTCAATGGACATAAAATCCGGCAAAGTAAAAAAACTTTCTTTACCTGTTAATGGTGATAATTTTTATAACTTTGAAAAAGTTGATAACTATATTGTTTATGTATCAAAAAGCGGACAATTGCTAAGCTACAATACTGATACAAAAAAGATTATAAGCAAAACCCCATACGCCTTTGGATATGGTGAAAGAGCCATTCAAAGATATGATTATGAGGGAAATACAAACCAAGAAAGCATGCAAGAGATTGAAAAAAGAAACAATGTATATATCAAAAAAAGCGTGTCGTTCTTTAAAGGAGTAGACGATAAGATATATGCACTAGGTATTAGAAACTATATGAGCAATACAGTAACAATAAATCAACAGCACTATAATGCATACAGTGTAAAACTTATAAGCATAGATGATGGAGAGCTAAACAGCGTCTGGTCGTCAGGTGATGTTAAAGGAAGGGTTGTGGCAGCAGGAAAGATTGGGGATTATGTAATATCGGTCATTGGACTGCCTGCAGGTTTCTTTGACAGGTTTGTTAGAGGTATTGAAGAACTCGATAGATTGGTAGCAGCAAAAATGACAATAGAATAGAAAGTAGATGAAAATGGAAGTATTAGAAGTATTAAAAGTAATAGAATTTGATGGCAAAGTTGTAAAGATAATAAAAGGAGACATAACCATAGAAAACACCGATGCAATAGTGAATGCGGCAAATTCTCACCTAAAACATGGTGGCGGTGTTGCAGGCGCAATTGTAAGAAGGGGTGGAAAAATAATCCAGGAAGAAAGCGATAAAATAGGTTATATTCCTACCGGTTCGGCAGCAATAACAACAGCAGGAAATTTAAATGCAAAATATGTTATTCATACCGTTGGACCTGTTTGGGGTGAGGGTGATGAGAATAATAAACTTAAAAATGCTGTAAAGAATGCTCTTTTATTGGCAGAGGAGCATAAACTAAACTCAATCTCTCTGCCTGCCATAAGCTCGGGAATATTTGGTTTTCCCAAAGAGAGGGCGGTAGATATTATTTTTGATACCGCTTTGGAGTTTCTAAAGGATTCAAAATTTGTAAAAGAGATTCATTTCTGCAATATTGATTTGCAAACTTCTAATCTTTTTTTGGATAAGTCCAATAAGTTTTAGGGGGATACTATAAGCGAATTTCTTCAGTATTTAATAAACGGTATTATATCGGGCTCTATATATGTTCTTGTTGCCATAGGGTTTAATGTAATTTATTCAACAACAAAAATTGTCAATTTTGCACAGGGTGAGTTTTTGATGCTTGGAGGTGTCTTGGGTTTTGTTTTGATTCAACACTCTATACCGGTTTTTATATCTGTTATTATTTCAACAATTATTGTATCTATTATAGCAATTTTAATACATGTAACTATGCTTTCAAAGACAAAAAATGCAAATGAGCTATCTCTTATTATAATGACCATAGGTATATCCATATTTCTAAGAGGCGTTGTTGCAGTTGTGCTTGATAAGGATGCACATCCTTTAACACCGTTCTTTAATTTTTCCTCTGTTTCTCTTTTCGGTATCACATTTTCTTCCCAATATATCATTGTAATATGTGCGGTTATTATTTTTGTCGGTCTTTTTTATTTCTATATGAATAAAACGCTACCCGGAAAAATTATGCAAGCTGTATCAATGAACCCGCTTGCATCAAAAATTTTTGGAATAGATGTTAATTTTCAACAGCTCAAAGCTTTTGCAATAAGCGGTTTTGTAGGTTCTCTTGCCGGGATTATTATTGCACCTATTAGCTTTGTTCAATACGATATGGGGGTTATGTTCGGTCTTAAAGGTTTTGCAGCTTGTGTTGTCGGTGGATTTGGAAATAATACGGGAGCTTTGGTTGGAGGGTTGATTATAGGAATAGCAGAATCGCTTTCTTCTGGATATATTTCCTCGTCATATAAAGATTTGATAGCCTTTGTTATAATGATTGCCGTATTATTTATCAAACCGTCCGGTCTGTTTTCTTCTGAGGATGTCGAAAGGGTATGAGTCAAAAAATCTTTTTACTGATTCTATTTGTAGTTATAATGGTTTTTGGTTTCTTTGTAAAAAATCCTTTTATACTTAATATGATGTCGCTTGCCGCTTTATCGGTTATTGTTGTTACCGGTTTAAATCTGCTTTTGGGTTTTGCCGGGCAGATTTCACTTGGTCATGCTGGTTTTGTAGCAATGGGTGCATATATATCGGCTGTTTTTTCCGTAAAATTTAACATCAATCCTTGGGTTGCCATTGTGCTTGCTGTTTTTATTACATCTCTGTTTGGTGCAGTTATAGGCTATCCGACACTAAAGCTTAAGAGTCATTATTTGGCTATGGCAACACTTGCAATAGGAGAGATTATTCATTCTGTTGTCAATAACTATGTTGATTTAACAGGTGGTCCTCAAGGATTGACAGGTATACCCATGCTCTCTTTCTTTGGATTTTCTTTTGATAGTGAAATAAAATTCTATATTTTTGTATGGACATTAACATTTTTGCTTATTTTAATGTCCATAAACCTTGTAAATTCACGTTTCGGTCGTGCATATAAAGCCATAAAATCAAAAGAAAATGCAGCATATGCCTTTGGGATAAATGTTCACTTCTATAAAGTCTTTATATTTACGGTGAGTGTTTTTTACGCATCATTGGCAGGTGCTTTGTATGCATTTTATCTTGGATTTATTTCTCCCTCATCTTTTGGTTTAATTCAATCCATAGATTATGTTGTTATGGTTGTGATTGGCGGTATGGGAAGTTTTTTCGGTGTTTTTTTTACATCCGTAATATTAACAATTCTTCCGAACATACTTACATCTCTTGAGGATTATTGGCCGATAGCCAACGGATTATTGTTGATATTGGCAATGATGTTTATGCCAAACGGTTTAAAAGGACTGTTCAAATGGATAAAATAATATCCATAGACAGCATAACAAAGAGCTTTGGTGGCATAAAAGCTGTTGACAATGTCTCTTTTTTTGTGAAAAATGGCGAAATAAAGGCTTTGATAGGTCCAAACGGTGCAGGCAAAACGACACTATTCAACATTATTACAAAATTATATACAAAAGATTCAGGTTCAATATCATTTATGGGAAACAGTATAGAGAAATACAAATCTTATGAGTTGATTAAGCTCGGTATGTCGCGGACATTCCAAAATATTCAACTAATAAATGATTTAAACGTATTGGAAAATGTTATGCTTGGATATCACATAAATATGAAATCAAACGTGTTGGATGCTTTTCTATCCTTACCAAAAAACAAAAAATATGAAAAAGAGGCAGAAAAAACATCCTATTATATCTTAAGATTTTTAAAAATAGATAATATTGAAAAAAAATACCCGAACGAAATACCTTTTGGATACAAAAGGCTTGTTGAGATTGCAAGGGCTTTAGTTTCAAAACCAAAACTTTTATTGTTGGATGAGCCGGCTGCCGGTTTGAATGAATCAGAAACCAACAGACTTCTAAAAACCATATTTAGAATATGGGAGCAAGGTGTAAGCATATTGTTAATAGAGCACGATATGAATCTTGTTATGAATTGTTCCCATTCTGTTGTTGTTATGGATGAAGGAAGAAAAATAGCAGAAGGTCCTCCAAGCTATATACAAAACAATGATGAGGTGAAAAGGGCTTATTTTGGCAAGTGATATGTTAAAAATTGAAAATGTAAGTGTTTACTATGATAAGGCAATTGCCATAGATAATGTTTCAATAGAGGTAAAATACAACGAAGCTGTTTGTGTTTTGGGATCAAATGGTGCAGGCAAAACCACGCTTTTAAATGCAATATTTAATGTTGTTCCGAAATTAGGTAGGGTGGTATTAAATAATATAGATATAACCAATACACCTACACATAAAATAGCCAAAATGGGTGTTGTGTATGTGACAGACAAAAGAACGGTATTTAATGATTTGAATGTTTATGAGAATTTGGAAATAGCCGCCTTTGATATTATAAAAAGTTCGGGAAGAAAATTTTTTGAAAAAAATCTCTCGGCTATATTTGAACACTTCGGCAACCTCGAAGAAAAACAAAAACTCAAAGCAGGATATTTATCCGGTGGAGAACAGCAGATGTTGTCCGTAGCTCAAGGACTTATCAGGGCTCCGAAGTTGTTTGTTATGGATGAGCCAACTGCAGGATTATCACCAAAACTTATGGGGTATGTATTTGATATTATTGCATTTATGAAAAAACAAAAAATGACAATCTTGATTGTCGAGCAGAATGTAAATAAAACATTGATGGCAACAGACAGAGCGTATATAATGGAGGTTGGAAAAATCAAGGATAGCGGAAATTCTAAAGATTTTCTTGATTCTGAAAGCATCAAAAAAGCTTATCTTGGAGGATAGATGTTTAAGCGCGTTGGCGTTATTTCTAAAACAAATGTTGAAAATATAGATAAAGTTATAAGACAGTTAATAGATTATTTAGACAATCAAAATGTTAAAGTTGTATTGGGTTGCAAGGCAGCTGAATCAATAGGTTCTAAGAACTGCATAAAGAGAGCCGAACTTGCCTTATATGTTGATTTGATAATAGTTTTGGGTGGTGATGGAACGTTTATTTCCGCTACGCGCTCAATAAATAAATCAAAAAGAGATATTCCTATCTGTGGAGTTAATCTTGGTACAATGGGATTTTTGACAGAGGTTCCACTCAATGATATGTATAGAGTGCTTGATAATATTTTTGTATTTAAAAAATACATAATAGAAGAGCGAATGATGATAGATGTGGGATTGTATGAAGGAGATAACTTGATCTGTAATGAAACGGTTTTTAATGATGCTGTTGTAAACAAGGGTGCTCTTGCACGAATTATTCCTATAAAAACCGTTGCAAAAATTAACGATAAAGAACATGTTGTAGCAATATATCATTCCGATGGACTTATAATCTCAACCCCTTCCGGTTCAACGGCATATAACTTGGCAGCAGGAGGACCTATAATTTACCCCACAATGGATTCTTTTGTGTGTACACCAATCTGTCCACACACTCTTTCAAATAGGCCTCTTGTTATTCCCGACAATATAGAGTTAATACTCAAGCTGGAAGGTGAATCCGAAGATGTTATGCTTACGCTTGACGGTCAAATAGGGTATAGGATTGACGAATCAAACACTATACATATTACAAAATCGAAAAGACGAATAAAGATATTAACACTTGAGAATAAGAATTACTTTGATATATTAAGAACAAAATTGGGCTGGGAAGAAAGAAAAATTAGAAATATACAATGCTGAAAAAGATAGAAATAAAAAACTTTCTTACAATAGAGAATATAAACTTTGATGTTGGTGAAAAAATAACAGCCATAACAGGCGAATCTGGTGCAGGAAAATCTCTTGTTCTAAAGGCTGTCGAAAGTGTTTTTGCGCAAAAAGCGCAAACCGATATAATAGGCAATTTTGGTGACAAAAGCTCTATAAAGCTTTTTTTTGAATTAAACGATAAACAGTTAGATTTCATACGACAGCTCGGAATAGATGATGATGAGATAGTGATAGAAAGGGTTATTCAACCAAAAAAGTCCAAAGCATACATAAATCACGAACCGATAAATACAAAACTTTTGTCAAATATTGGGGACAAACTAATAAACACAATATCCCAAACCTATAAAACAGAGGCATTCAACGAGGAAAATATCAGATATGTAATTGACAAAATTGCGGACAGTGAGACTTATAGAGAGTTTAGGGCTGTATATGAACAATACAAAGAAATAGAATTAAAAGAAGTTGAAACAATTAAAAAAATAAAAGAGATAGATTCAAAACACCCAGAAATTTTGCTTGAATCCATAGAGAATATCAATCCAAAAAAAAATGAGTACGATGAGCTGTTAAACAAATCCAAGAGAATAAAGTCCATAGTATTTGTAAAAGAAAAACTCTCAGATATGATTGATACACTTTATGAAAAAGATGATTCTTTTGAATCAAAACTTTCTGATTTTATAGAATCTCTTATGAAAATATCATCATCGGGTTTTGATATAGATTCTGTTTCAAAAGGGTTAAATGATGCATATAACTCTATTTCTGAGATTAAATATGGTTTGTATGATTTATTTAATAAGGACTACAGTAATGAGGATATTGATACTATTGAGTCAAGACTCTTTGAGCTTGAAAAACTTCAGAGAAAATTCTCAAAAACTGTAAATGAGATTATCCAAGAAAAAGAAGAACTTAAGATACAAATCAAAAAAAAGGAAGAGTTATCCTATGAATTGGAAAAAATACAAAAAGAAAAGAAAAAAATAGAATCGGTGCTGCATACAAAGGCGGATATATTAACGAAAAAGCGTATAGCAGCATCCAAAGCAATAGTAGAAAAAATAAAAATTTTTTTAGATAAGCTAATGCTTAAAGATAGTATTGTGAGGTTTCAGTTTACAAAAAAAGAGATAGATAAAACAGGTCAGGATGTAATTGATATATTATTTAGTGCAAATCCTGACATAGAACCGAACAGAATAGAAAAGACAGCCTCAGGCGGAGAACGTTCGAGGTTTATCCTTGCAATGAAATGCGCATATTCATCAATTGAAAAAAACAAAGAGACGCTGATTTTGGATGAAATAGAAACAGGTATAAGCAAAAAAACACTCAATTCCATGATTGATGTTATTAAAGAGCTTTCTTTATCAAACCAAATAATACTTATCACACATGAGGAAAAGCTTGCAAATATGGCTAATACAACAATTAGCATTTTAAAAGAGTTTGACGGTTCAAAAACAAAGAGTTTTGCACAGATAAAACAATCATGAAGAATGTTGTAATAACAGGCGGTGGAACAGGCGGTCATCTTTTTGCATCGCTTGCCTTTGCAGAATACATAAAGCATAAAGGATACAATCCCGTAATAATAGGCTCTGTTTTTGGTATAGAAAGCAGGGTTTTAAAAAACTACGATTTTGAATATATGCTCCTTAAGACAAAAGGCTTTGCGGGAAAAAATATTCTGCAAAAAACGGACAGTATGCTTAAATTTTCAAAAAGTTTTCAAGAATCGTTAAAATACATAAAATCCAAAAAGCCTCAATTTGCTGTAGGCTTTGGAGGTTATACAACAATTCCTGTAATATCAGCATCAAAACTGCTGGGAGTACCCACAGTCATTGTTGAACAAAATGCTGTATGCGGTAAAGCAAACAGGCTTATGTCCAAGTTTTCCGATTTGGTATTTGTCAATTTTGAATCAACAAAACAATATTTTAATCAAAAAAAAACCTATGTTACAGGTAATCCTGTAAGAAATGATATTTTTATGGAACATAGAGATTTCGATAAAGATAAAATAACCGTAGGGGTACTTGGAGGAAGCAGGGGTTCAAGAAGTATCAATAACGCCATGATTGAACTTGCTGAAAATTATGATATAGATGTAAATGTTTTACATCAAACAGGAAAAGAGGATTTCGACAGGGTTAAAGAGATATATAAAATCAACAAACCAGACTGGAAGGCTTTTGACTTTATAAATGATATGAAAAGTTTTTATGAAAATATAGATTTTATTATATGTAGAGCCGGTGCAGGCACCTTAAGTGAGATTACCTGTGCAGCGTTGGGTTCTTTGTTGATACCATACCCATACGCTATCTATAACCATCAATATTATAATTCATTAGAGCTTGTAAATGCTGGCTGCTCAACAATCATGGAGGATAAAAATTTAAGTGGAAAAAGTTTAAAGAGTGTTATATTATCTTTGAGTAAAAAGAGATTGAAGTCTTTATCTGATAATGCAAAGTTAATGTGTAAAAGGGATGTGTGCTCTGTTATGTTAAAAACAATAAAAAATAAAATTATAGGATGATGGCATGAAGATTATAGCAGTTACCAATCAAAAGGGTGGAGTAGGGAAGACAACGACCACAATCAATCTTGGTGCGTCTTTGGCTGTGTATGGTAAAAAGGTTCTTATTATAGATATGGACCCTCAGGCCAATGCCACAAGTGGTTTGAATGTGGAAAAAGACATATGTATATATCATGCCTTAATTGGCAAAAAGACATTAAATTCTATTATTGTTCCTACGGAAACTGAAAATTTATCAATAGCACCGTCCAATATATCTCTCATAGGTGCAGAGATTGAGCTTGTTAACTATCCAGACAAAGAAAAGATTTTGAAAAATCTTTTAAAAAATATTAACGGATTTGATTATGTTCTGATAGATTGCCCGCCATCTTTAGGTCTTTTGACAATTAATGCGCTTGTTGCATCAAATTCGGCTTTGGTTCCCGTTCAGTGCGAATATTTTGCAATGGAGGGTTTGGCTCAGCTTCTGCACACCATAAACCTTGTAAAAAAAACCTTTAATCCGGCACTTAAGATAGAAGGTATTCTGCTTACAATGCACGATAAAAGAAACAACCTATCCAAGCAGGTGGAATTTGAGCTTAAAAGGCATTTTCCGCAGCATATTTTTAAAACCCTTATCCCAAGAAATGTAAGATTATCTGAGGCGCCCAGTTTTGGAAAATCCATAATTGCATACGATATAAAATCCATAGGGTCAAGAAGTTATATGTCGCTTGCGAAAGAGGTTTTAAAATATGCCTAAAAATGATTCCAGATTGGGTAGAGGCCTGTCTGCAATCTTTGGTGACATAGAAAATATAGAAGACGAAAGCAAGATAGAAACAATATCATTGGATTTGATAGTAAAAAATCCCTATCAGCCAAGAGAAGAATTTAATAAAAAAGAGCTTGAAGAATTATCTGAATCTATCAAAGAAAAGGGTGTTATCCAGCCAATACTTGTCAGACAGGTTGAAGATAAATATGAAATAATAGCCGGTGAGAGACGTTTTTTGGCTGCAAAGATGGCAGGACTAAATTCTATACCTGCAATAGTTAGAAATATATCCGATAGAGAATCTGCAGAAATTGCTTTGATTGAGAATCTGCAGAGAAAAGATTTGAATCCAATAGAAGAGGCTTTTGCCTATAAAAATCTAATCGAAAAATTCAACTACACCCAAGAAGAGGTTGCAAAAAACATAAGCAAAGACAGGGCTACCGTATCAAATACCCTAAGATTATTAAATCTTCCAAAAGAAATTATAGATATGCTTAAAAAAGGTGAAATTACCGCAGGGCATGCACGAGCTATTCTTTCTTTGAAAGATGAGGATTTACAAAAGAGTTTGGCTTCTGAGATAAAAGAGAAAAAGCTTAGTGTAAGAGATGCTGAGGCTAAAGCAAAAAATATCGGCAGTATGCCAGAATATAAACAATATGAAGAAAAACTAAAAACCGTATTTGAAAATGCAAAAATAAGATACAAAAACAACAAAGGTAAAATTGAAATTACTTTTAAAGATGAAGAAGAATTAAACTATATCTTGGAGAGGATAGGGTTATGAAAAAAGTTTTGGTCTTATTGGGAATCCTTATGTTTCTTACCGCCACATCTTATGCAACAAGCTTGAGGGTTGGCGGCGTTATTAAGAATGAGCACGGTGTGCCTATTGATGAGGTTGAAATCACAATTCTGCAGGGTGATAAGGTATTGGCTCATACTGCAACAACCTCAAATGGAAGTTATTTTGTTGAACAGCATATCGACCATGCTATAGACAGTAAAGATTTGTTTGTTGAGGTTAATAAAAATACCTATAAAACTGAAAAACTCAAACTCACAGACATATTGGAAAGCAAAGATGCAGACGGTGATATTGTCTATATAGGAACAAAGAATTATACAATGCTTAGAACTATAACACCGGCTTTCTGGATATCGCTTATTATTCTTATAGGTATATTTGTTTTAATATCTTTTGAGGTTTTTCATAGAACTGTAGCAGCGCTAATTGGAGCAAGTTTGCTCTTGTTTGTTTCTTATACATTGGGTACATTTGATGAAAGTTATTTTGTTATATCGTTTGAAGAGGCAATACATGCCATAGATTTTAATGTTATATTTCTTTTAATGAGCATGATGATTATTGTGGGTGTTATGAAAAAAACCGGCATCTTTCAGTGGCTTGCCTACAAATCCTATGCCATGTCAAAGGGTAATGTATTTAAGCTGTCTGTAATATTGATGTTTGTTACAGCTATTGCAAGTGCATTCTTGGATAATGTTACAACAATGCTTTTACTTGCTCCTGTATCTATTGAGATAGCAATTATGCTTAGGATAAATCCGTTTAGTCTTTTGCTGCCTGAGGTTTTGGCGTCCAATATGGGTGGTACGGCAACACTAATAGGTGATCCGCCAAACATAATGATTGGTTCTTTTGCACATCTTACATTCAACGATTTTGTTATAAATCTAACACCTGTCATATTTATAATATTGGTTGTTAACGTCTTTGTAATGAAGTTTTATTTTGGAAAAGAATATAAAAAAGGCAAAGTAGATAATGTTAACGAGCTTTTGGAAAAACTCAAGGAAGAGTATAAGATAACAGATGCCAAACTTCTCAAATACTCTCTGTTTGTATTGGGATTTGTAATTCTATTATTTATAACACACGGTATGCTCCATATGGAGCCTTCCATTGCCGCAATGGCGGGTGCCGCTTTGATACTTTTAATAAGCGGAGCCGATATATCGGAGATTATGGAAAAAGAGGTTGAATGGGCTACGTTAGTATTCTTCATGATGTTGTTTATAATTGTAGGTGCTGCTGTTGAAACGGGATTTATATCGATGATTGCAACATGGGTAAAGGATTTATCTGGAAACAGTATGGTCCTTGCCATTATATTTGTAATGTGGGTTAGTGCATTCGCATCGGCTATTGTTGATAATATACCGTTTACAGCCACCATGCTTCCTGTTGTTGCATATCTTTCACAGACAATACCGCATGCTGGAAATACTTTATGGTGGGCACTGTCTCTCGGTGCTTGTCTTGGCGGAAATGGAACGCTCATTGGAGCAAGTGCAAACGTTGTAACAGCAGGATTGGCAGAAAGGGCAGGTTATCCTATAACGTTTGGATATTTTCTAAAGGTTGGCGGACCTGCTATGATTATATCGGTCATTATATCTATGGTATGGCTATTGATTGGAGGTTAAAAAAATGGAAAATTGTAATAAAGTTGTGCTTGTTGTTAAAGCATCTGAGGTTGGTGAAAGGGGACTTTTGCGTTCTTTGGATATATTAAAGCAAAAAAATTGTAAAAATTTAAGCCTGCTCTTTGTTGTTGACCATGATTTTTTTTCAGGTGCAGGTGCAGGATATGTTAAGGCTAATAAAACAGTAGATGAAGGACTTGAAGGAATTGCCGATGCTATATTGAGAAAGATGGAAGATATGATAGAGGAGCAGGGAAGTGATGTTGCTACAGAAAGAATAATTCTTCATGGAAAAACGATTGAGGAGATTATTAAATTTGTAAAAGAAAATGTTGTTGATGTGTTAATTATCCCAAAAGATAAAAGAGGTCCTATAGAAAAATTTATAACAGGAGGTGATATAGGTCCTTTTATTGAAGAGTTAGAATCCTATGTAAAAGAAGTTGTGGTTGTCGAGTAAAGGTTATTGACATAACAATGCCTTTATGATAAGTTACAGCGAATTTTTTACTACAGTAAGTCGGAGGTCAAAAGTATATGGTTGATTTAAATTCTACTATCTTTATCCAAATGATAGGCTTTTTGGTGCTTTTGTTTACACTAAATATTATTCTCTATAAGCCTGTCTTGAAGGTTATAAGAGAAAGAAAACAGGTTGTAGATGAATTGATAACAAAAGCAAATGAGCTAAAAAAAGAGTCCGAAGAAAAAGAGAGCAGTTATGATATGAAGCTGACAGAAGCAGAGGAAAATGCGAAGCTTGAATATAATAAAAAAATCCAAGAAGCCGTTAAGCAGAAAGATGAGATGGTAACTCAAGAAACAACAGAAGCAAGGAAACAGATTGAGCAGCAGAAAAATGAGGTTTTTGAGGCACTTGATAAGGAAATGGATGCGACAAAGGAGCATTCGCTTGAGTTATCGGATAAAATATATCAACAGCTTGTAGCATAAGGAGGAGTTGATGAAATATTTGGTTTTTATGTTTTTTTTGGTTTTGATGCCGCTTGCCGCATTTGCCGGTGAGGAAGGTGAGGTTAATCCTCACATGATGTGGCGTATTATAGATTTTGTTTTGTTTGCAGGTATTATATATTACTA
>JALWEJ010000085.1 GCA_027014115.1 Desulfurellales bacterium | reverse complement strand
GATAAACCTACCTTTTTAAGAACTTTATTCATTCCAAAAACCTCCCTGTCTAGAATAATTTTTCTTTTTTTCTTTTTCTTTTAGAGTGTGAAACAAAACGCCTCCCCAAGAACAAAACCGTAGTTTTTTCTTCTACTACCTCACCTCCTTGTTCAATCGTCTTTGAGTTGATATGTTACACAGTAGAAACAATTTGTCAAGGTTTTTTTAGAAATAAAACACCCTTTTTTACAAACAAAGCCAAACATACTTTTCATTTTATGTATTATTGCCAAAAAATCAATAAAAAAATGGGTGTTGGCTATGCAGCTGTATAAAAATATCTAGTTATATTTGGATTTTTAAACAAAACAAAACACTGTTTATCTATTTTTCCACAAACCACTCAAACATCCTTGCCTTAAAAATCTCCTGAATACCCGATTTTGAAGAACTTTTTATCAAAACATCCATCTCATAAAACAGATTAAGCAAGCTGTTGAGTTTTTTTCTGCCTAAGCGTTCAAAATACATTTTATATTCTCTGTATCTGCTTGAATATATACCCGTTTGGCCTGCACTATCTTTATCAAGGTAGCCGCTTAATAGTATTTTTATAATCTCCGATGCAGCAATGGATATAAATACTATCATCTCCATAGAATTAAAAAGATTATCAACTTTTTTGAAAAAACCGTCTCTGTCACCCTGTTTTACTGCATTTAGAAGCTTAAATACACCAATTTCATATATAAATTCCATAGTGTTTTCTATATCTTTGCGATTTATTGTTGTTGTGTCTTTGGTGTATAAAATAAGTTTATCCAAAAACAACTCAAGATAGGATGAATTTTTGCCTTGAAATGCCGTAACAATCTCAGACAACGCCGCAGGCTCAATTATTTTTTTTGCTTTTTTTAGTTTATAGGAAATATATCTTTCTATCTCTTCTTTTGTCAATTGTTCGAATTTAACAAGATTATCATTTTTTATATTTCTGCAGTTCAAAATATCGAGAACTATTATATTGTAAGATTTTTTAGGAAAATCAAACTCAGCAGCATCTCCATAATATTTTATGTGAACCACTTTTCTTTTTCTATCTGCAAACAGACTGTTTTGATTTGAGTATCTGCCAATTTTATACAGCTCATCTGCACTTTCTATATCAACCTTCTCAATCTCACAACCGCACGTTTTTGCTATACGTTCACGATATACCCGCTTCATAAAATAATCACCCGAGCAGAATATATAAAAATCCCTTAATATACCGTTATCAAGCTCGGATTTTAGTTCTCTTTGATTCATAGCTTGCCTTTGCAAACATCTTTATGACAGGATGCGGTTTTAGCGGCCTTGATTTAAATTCGGGGTGAAATTGAACCCCTATAAAAAATGGGTGGTCTTCTAACTCCACAATCTCTACAAATTCATTGTCAGGGCTTATGCCGCTTACCACAAGTCCGGCATCTTCAAGTATCTTTCTATAATCGTTATTAAATTCATATCTATGTCTATGTCTTTCGTCTATTTTTTCTTTTTTATAAATTCTATAAGCCAAACTGTCCTTTTTTATTATGCAGGGGTAACTTCCAAGCCTCATGGTTCCGCCTTTTTGGGTTGTTTCGTCTCTTGTTACTATCTCACCCTCTTTTTCCCATTTTCTTGCAAGGTGTATAACATTATGTTCGGCACCGGCTTCAAACTCTTCTGAGTGTGATTTCTTCAAATCCGCAACATGCCTTGCAAACTCAACAACAGCGGTCTGCATTCCTAAACATATACCAAGAAAAGGTATCCTATTTTCGCGGGCAAACTTGATAGAATTAACCTTTCCCTCTATACCACGCGAACCAAATCCTCCAGGCACCAAGATGCCGTCTGCATCACTTAACATGTCTTTGTAATTTTCACTCTCGAGCTCTTCCGATTCAATCCATTTCAGTTCAACTTTTATATTTAAATCAGCTCCTGCATGTACGAAGGACTCTATAAGGCTTTTATAAGACTCTTTCAAACCTATATATTTTCCCACAAAGGCTATTGTTATTTTATCTTTTGGATTTTTAATCGAGTTAACCATAGCCTCCCAGCTTGTTAAATCGGACTCCTTTTTTATATCCAAACCGAGTTTTTCTATAACAAGTCTATCAAAACCCTCTTTTTGAAATGCAAGCGGAACCTCATACACAGTATCCACATCAAGAGCCGATATAACCGCATCCTTTTCAACATTACAGAACATAGCTATCTTCTCTTTTAATTCACTGCTTATTCTTCTTTCACTTCTGCAGACTATGATATCTGGTGATATACCGATGGACTGCAGCTCTTTTACGCTGTGCTGCGTGGGTTTTGTTTTAAGCTCACCGGCTGTTTTTATGTAAGGTAGAAGGGTTAGATGAACATAGAGGCAGTTCTCTCTTTTTTCGTTGTAGCCCATCTGTCTTATTGCCTCCAAAAACGGCAAACCCTCTATGTCTCCAATTGTTCCACCTATCTCCACAATCAAAACATCCTTACCGCGCCCTGCTTCCTTTATGCGTTTTTTTATCTCGTTTGTTATATGTGGAATAATTTGAACGGTTTTTCCAAGATAATCGCCTTTTCTCTCTTTTGAGATAACAGTAAAGTAAACCTGTCCTGTCGTGAAGTTGTTTTTTCTTGAGAGAGTTAGACCTGTAAATCTTTCATAATGCCCCAAATCCAAATCTGTCTCGGCACCATCGTCCAACACATAAACCTCTCCGTGTTGATAGGGGTTCATCGTGCCAGGGTCAACATTTAGATAAGGATCAATTTTTACAATAGAAACACTCAAACCGTGTGACATTAAAAGATAAGCCAAAGATGCACTTGTTATGCCTTTTCCCAAAGATGAAACAACACCACCTGTTATAAAAATATATTTTTTTGCCATAAAAAACTCCCTTTTTAAAATGCTTTTATAAATATACCTTAATATGGTTGTTAGGCAAGAAAATTTTTTATTCTAATCCAAGCCGTATTCTTCAAGATTTATGTTGTGAAAGGCAGCATACGCTTTTAAATCTTCTTTGATAAGTGCAAACGCTACTGCAAAAGCCGCTAAATCATCAACATACCCAATACCAGGTATAAAATCGGGTACAACATCAAACGGATTTATCAAATACAACAAAGCTGCTGCCAGTGCAGCCACTGTTCTCCAAGGAAAATCACATTTCTTATCCAAATAACATTTTATCATATCATAAGCAAGGCCTGCCTGTTTGATGATATCGGATGCGTGTTTGAGAGGATTTTTTGAAATATCCTCTATTTTCTTTTTTGCATCCTCAAGAATACCTGAGATATCGGCTTCTTTGATTGTCTGTATTGTCTTTTCAAGCATATCGCCTACAGCTTTTTTCATAACTATCTCCAAAAATGGTGGAGCTGAGGGGGATCGAACCCCTGACCTCTTGGCTGCCAGCCAAGCGCTCATCCCAGCTGAGCTACAGCCCCCTATAAATAAGATTCAAGGAGTATTTATTATAACTTTGCTTTTTTGTCAAGAAAAACATAACAATCAACTTGACATATCACATAAACACAACTATACATTATTATATAGAGATAGAAAGGGGGGGTACAGTATGAATGTAAACTCCATAAATTATATAAGCTCATTGTTCAACAGCTATACAAATAACAAACCGGATGACAATATTATAGAACAGATTGGCAATAAGTACTCAAATTACATAAATATATCAGCATTTGGCGAATCATTGAATAATCTCTACAACGATTTAAAAAATATTTCAAACTCTCAAGACAGAGAAAAGGCATTGAGCGGGGCAAGAAATGTAATAACATCGCTTGCAAAAAATTCTGATGGACTTGAGCTTTCAAAACTTACAGGCTCTTTACAGACTCTCAAAAAAGAGAATGCGGACGCTTTTAACAGCTTTTTTATAACAGAAAATGAGTTAAACAATATGAACTACGACACAAAAAAATGGGTTACAAATTTTGCAAATCTCTATGGAACAGGCTATCAGAAAAACTACATAGAAGAAACAAACACAATTTTAAAATCAGATACCGAAAACAGCGATAAATTGACAACAATTGATAATTTTATCAACGCCATAGATACCATGCTTAATACAAAATTCCCAAAAGAGGATATGATTAAAAACTCTATATCAACATTCTTTAAAGGAATAGATAATTATCAAGATTTAACTCAAAAGAATAACTACATAAATGACTTTACAGAAAACATTACAAAAGGGATAGCCTAATCACAAGATTAGGCTCATTCGGCTTTTTTCATTATATCCCTATTCCAAATCTCTGCCATTTTGTCAAGATATCTGACAACAATGCCAAATTCCTCATAATTATTATCTTTATTTGCCTCAAGTGTTTTTGCAAGAAGAAAATTATACAGAGCCTGAAGATACTCCACAGTATCCTTGTCTGCATTCAAATCCAAAGAATCTCTAAGAGCAAGCAGTATGCCGCTAACCCTGTTTAAACTATCTATCTTTAACTCTTCATTTTTTTCTTCCATTGCCTTATAGGCTTTTTTTGCAAATCCCAAGGCTCCTTCATACAGAAGAGAGACTATCTGCATCTTGTCTATTGTTGTCGAAATAAGCACATTTTTGTATGTGTTATATGCTTCATTGGCAGTCATTACTCCACCTCCTTGCTATCGAATATAATACCAACAACCTCTGATAATTTCTTCTGCAGGTTGATAACTTCTTTTGGCGGTATTTCTCTTATAACCTTTCCTGTGGACGCATCAACAACTTCAACCGTGAGGGATTTTATACTGTCGTTATAAGCAAACTTAACATCCTGGTTAAGCATGCTCACATTCTCATTGAGCTTGTTGATAACCTTCTTCAGCTCCTTTGGTGAAATGTCTTTTGCCTCTTTGGCTTTGTCGTGATTCTTCGACATGCTGTCGCTCTGTTCAACGCCTTGAGCCTGATGTTTTTGATAGTTTGCTTCTATATGATGCTGATTTGAAACAGTCTCGCTGCCTATTTTATTCAATACAATACCCGACATTTTTCTACCTCCACTTCTACTTTTTACCATTCATACTGTCAAAGACCTGTGTCATATAGTCGCTTTGACTTTTTAACATACCCATATACTCGTCCATCTGGGCAAATGTCATTGTTAAGGTTGTCCTTTCTACCTCAAGCTGTTTGTTCATAGTATCTATCTGTGATTGAATGTTATCTGTCCTGGTTTGAAGATAACTCTTTTCAAGCTCTATATCACCATTTGTTTTTGTCATGTTGTATAAAGAATCGTGCAGCACATTCAAAAAACCGTCTCCTGCCCCTGTTTTTGTTTCACTCAGCATCTTTTTTACATCATCAAAACTGCTCTCAACGGCTTGCATGAATTTTGAAGAATCAAAGGACATCTTGCCCTCTTTGTCTATATCTATACCCAAATCAGATATATAAGAAATAGATGATTGAGAATCTCCGAATTTTGTCAAAAAAATATTATCAAGTTTTGAACGAACAGACTGTATGGTTGCATTGCCAAAAAAGGCATCGGCAAGATTTTTCTCATGGTCGTAATTTGAATTTTTAGAAATATACTTCATCATATTATTGTAATCATCTACGATTTTCTGCATATCATCACTCAATGCTGCATAATCGACATTAACACTAATAGAAAAGCTTCCTTTATCTTTCAGCTCTATTTTCAAGCCGTCTATACTGTTATCGAGTGTATTGTAATGAGATGTAACCGACACTCCGTCAATTGTTAATTCCGCATCACTTGATGCTTCATTCGGTGCACCGCTGTTTCCAAATGTCAAATTTGTGTCATTTTGAACAATTGTAAGATTATTCGTTGTTCCCTCGGGAGTTTTCAAAACAACAACATAACCGCTTCCATCATATACAGTAGAAGCCTGTAAACCTGAGCCGTTTTCGTTTATTGCATTTACAAATTCCGACAGTGTAGTTGGCGCTGAACTTAGAGTGTTGTTATCAAGCTCTATGGTATACTCTTTTGAGCCTATCTTATACACAAAACTTCCGCTTGATGATGATATTATGTTGTTTGTTTTTGAGGACTCTCCCGTTGTCGATATCCATGTTTCGCCCTTTGCAAGTTCACTTACGGTTATATTGTGGACAGCTGAATCGGGGGAACCGTTCACCGTAACATCTGCCAAACTGTCATCGCTAACAGCTGCTTTCTGGAGGGTTAGGTCTGTAAGCATACTGTTTGTACCGCTCATCAGTTTGGACATGTAGGATTCTAAAGAGTCAAATGCCTGATAATAGGACTCATACTGAACCTTTTTCATCTGCTGCATCAAGATAGGTTTTTTATCAACATTTATCAGTTTATCTATCAAACCCTGTAAATCCATCCCGCTGCCCAGACCCAATACGTTCATAGAGCCTATATCCATAACTTGTCCCTCCTTTCTCTAATATTCTTATTCGGATTAAACTATCTAAACTTTAGCTTGTCTTTCTTTTTTTGCCTTATAAACAAAAGCAAGAATTTCTGCAACAACATGATAAAGCTCTTCTGGTATTTCATCACCTATTTTTGCCTTTTTATAAAGCTCTCTTGCAACTTCAGGCTTTTCCACAATATCGACATCGTTTTCTTTTGCTACCTCTTTAATTTTCTCAGCCACAAGATTCATACCCTTTGCAACAACCTGCGGTGCATTCATCTCCAAATCGTTATATTTTAATGCAACAGCATAGTGTGTGGGGTTGGTTATAACAACATCGGCTTTTTTTACATCCTCCATCATACGCTTTTTTGCCATCTCCATCTGCAGGCTTCTTATTTTTTGTTTAACATGAGGGTCTCCCTCCATCTGCTTAAACTCATCCTTAATCTCTTTGTGGCTCATTCTTATGCTTTTTTCAAATGTATATTTCTGAAACAGATAATCCAAAACAGCCATAAACACAATAAAAATCAATATATACACACTTACTAAAAATATGCTCTTTAGCAGCGTTAAAAATACAATCTCTTTGGATGTGTCTATCAAATCAAACCAGTGGGGCATTCTTTTTTTAATAAACAGATACAAAATATAGAATATGACAGATGCTTTAAGTACAGATTTTACAAGTTCGCCCAAAGACCTCATAGAAAACATATTTTTAAAACCGTTTATAGGGTTTAGTTTGTCAAATTTCAGCTCTATTGCCTTGGGTGTAATCATAAATCCTACCTGAACAACATTAATAAAAAATGAAACCAAAAGCATAACAATCAAAAACGGTAGAAGCATTAAAAACATAGTATAGGTAACATCTTTAACTATCCTCGGAAAAGATGTGACTGTTATTTCAAAATGGCTTGAAAGACCTATAAAATGCACAAAAACTTCTTTAAAATGTTCTCCGAAGGTTCCTATATTGAAATAAAAAAAGACGATACTTGCAAGCAATAAAAATGCGGTGTTTAATTCTATGGATTTTGCAACCCTGCCTTCCTCTCTTGCTTCCTGCCTTTTTTTCGGGGTCGCTTGTTCGGTTTTCTCCTCGTCAGCCATCAACCACCCCCAAGCAGAGCATAAACATAAGAAAGAGCAGAGTTGTAATATTTTACAATAACATAAGCCGAATAGTTAAACGAAACACCCAGAACAAAAAGACCTATGCCTATACTCAGAGGAAAAGCAACAATCATAATATTCATCTGCGGCATAGTTCTTGCAATAATTCCAAAAACAACATTCGTTACAACCAAAGCCACAACAGCAGGTGCAAGAATTTTAAAAGCAACAGAAAACATCATCACAGCAAGATTGCTCAATATATGAAAAATATTTTGATTCAAAACAAATCCACCCACAGGCACCATTTTAAAACTGTCAGCCATAGCCCTTATGAATACATGGTGTCCATCAATAATTAAAAATATCAAGATAGCCAAAATACTCTCAAACTCAGCCAATATGGATATCTGCAGGTTTTCCTCAGGGCTTAAAACATTTGCTATGGAAAAACCCATCATAAAACCGACCAATTGAGCTCCAAGCTCAATACCAGCCCATACAAAGTGAACACAAAATGCCAAGGCAGCCGATAAAACAACCTCTCTTATTATTATTGCAGCAATGTTCAGAATGCTGAAATCCGTTATGTGAATATAATTTTTCACAACAGGGTATAACACCAAAGAAAAAACAAAAGCAAAGGCTATCTTTGCCTGTGCTTGAATGGAATATGAAGAAAAAATAGGGGCAAGCACAACAATCGCAGAAACCCTCAAAAGAATTATCAAAAAAACAAAAAATGCACCAAACGGGGTTGTAAAATTTAAAAGCTCCGACATTCTACTTTATTATATTTGGTATTGCCATATACAACTGTGTTGTGTAGCTCACTATGAGTTTTGTCATCCAGGGTGCAAGAAACAATAAAGATATGGCAACCGCTATGATTTTTGGTATGAATGTCAAGGTCATCTCCTGAATTTGTGTAACAGCCTGAAAAACACTAACCATCAAACCGGCAATAAGACTGATAATTAAAATAGGCATGGACAAAAGCAGGGAAACCTCCATGGCATGCTTACCTATTGCTATAACGGTCGATATATCCATAAATCAACCCCTTACAGATTAAAACTTTTAAAAATTGACATAATAACAAGATTCCATCCGTCAGCCAAAACAAACAAAAGAAGCTTAAACGGCAAAGATATCATGATAGGAGGAAGCATCATCATTCCCATGCTCATCAAAATACTTGCAACAACCATATCTATTATTAAAAACGGTATATATATCATAAAACCCATTTCAAAAGCCGTTTTAAGTTCGCTAATAATAAAAGCCGGTATCACTATACCGAGAGAGAGTTCTTCTTTGTTTTTTGGGTTTTTAGATTTTGATATTCTAAGAAACAAAGCCAAATCTTTTTTTCTTGTCTGCTTCAACATAAAGTTTTTTATGGGTTTTTCCGCTCTTGCATAAGCATCTTCAAGTCCTATTTTATTTTCCTGCAGCGGTTTGTAGGCATTGTTGTATACAGCAGTAATTTGCGGTGTCATGATAAAAAATGTTAAAAACAGCGCTATACCTATTAGAATCTGGTTTGGGGGCATCTGCTGTGTTCCAAGCCCCTGTCTAAGTATGGCAAGCACTATAATTATACGTGTAAAAGAGGTCATCATTATAAGAATGGACGGTGCCAAAGCCAATACGGTCAATATCACAAGAAGCTTAACGGAGTTTGCCACCTGTGTAGGATTGTTTGTAGCACCAAGGTTTACACTTATAGAGGGTGACGGAACATCTACAGCGTATGAGGAAAATATTCCTACAAATACAAACAGAAGTATCAAAACAAAGATTTTAATCGCTGAGCTTTTCATAACCGTTTTCATCAAGTTTATCTATCACATTTATATTTTCTCCAACCCCTAAAGCATATCTGTTATTATCAATCTCGGCAATCACAATGGAATGTTTATTGTCTATATATAATCTGTCAACAACCCTTATACGAGAACTTCTAAAACGTGATGATATGTTAATCTTTTTTAAAACATACACAACAGCAAACATCAATGAAACAACAATTAAAAGACTGCCGAAGCTCTTTAGCACATAGGATAAATATCCCCCTTGTGATGCATCGGCAAAAGCTATTGACGGAAAAAAAACTACAAGTAAAAAAATCATTTGACGCTTAGTTCCATAATGTCTTCTTTTGTGTAGATATTGGTTATTCTTATTGCAAATTTACTGTCAAGCACAATAACCTCACCCTCACCAAGAGGCTGGTTTTCTATGTTTATGTCAATATGCTCACCTGCCATCCTATCGCCTTCTATAACATCACCAACCCGCCATTTTAAAAATTCCCTTATCTTAACCTTTGATTCTGCAAGGTCAAAAATAATTCTAACGGGTATATCAAAATATTTTTTGAACTCCTCTTTTTTTGTCATTGGATAATAAACTCCGTAAAGTATATTTTTCTCACAAGCCTTTTGTGAACAGCTTTGTTTATTGATGTCATAATTTCGTTTTTCAACTCCTCTTTGCCGCTAACAGAAAGCAAATCGTCAGATGTTTTTGCCGAAATTGTATTTATTATCACATCTCTTATGATAGCATCTTCAAGAGAAATTCCTGTGGATTTTTCTTCTTTTTTTGCAGTATCTGCCTTCTTTTTTGGCTCAAGAAGAACGATTTTGACCTTTAGATACCTATCTCCGCCCTCATCAGCCAAATTGGCTATAATAGGACCAATAACAACAGGCTCAAGATTTGATTCGTTAATATCGGATTCACCGTAATCTTGAGTATCTTCTTGCTGCTGAACCTCGTGCTGTTTCTGAGGTGCTTTTTTTTCTTGTGTTTTTTCTTTTTTGCCGCCAAACACAAACATCTTCAAAACAACACCGACAACAATAAGAACAACAACTGCACCAACTATGATAAGAAGTTTGCCTTTTCCTTTCTTTTTAGGCGCCTCTTCCTGATTTTTTTCATCAGCCATATTACCACCCCCTCATATTTTGCTTATTAATTTAGTAGCATAAAAATATAAAAAATGCAAAAAAGATATTAATGAATCAATAATCTTCTTGTTTAAAAGGCCTTTCCATAAGCTCCATTGCAGCCTCTTTTGGATTTTTACCTTCATAGATTATCTTGTAAACCTGATGAGATATAGGCATATCAATCCTATTTTTAACAGACCATTCATATACGGATTTAGTGGTATTTACACCTTCTGCAACCATTACCATAGAATTCAAAATATCTTCGGTTTTTTTATTTTTTGAAAGTTCAAAACCAAATTTTCTGTTTCTGCTTAAATCACCTGTGCATGTTAAGACCAAATCACCTACGCCTGCAAGCCCCATAAATGTCTCTTTTTTTGCTCCAAGCATAACCCCAAGCCTTGTAATTTCTGCAAGCCCTCTTGTTATCAGGCTTGCTTTGGCATTATTACCAAAACCAAGCCCGTCACTCAAACCGGCTGCAATTGCCATTATATTTTTAAGAGCACCGGCAATCTCTACACCAATAATATCATTAGACGAATAAACCCTAAAAAAACTGCTGCTGAACATTTTTTGAAGATCCGACACAAGCTTGCTGTTATAAGAAGCCAAAACCGTTGCAGTAGGAAGGCTTTTTGCAACCTCCTTTGCAAAATTAGGCCCGCTTACTGCAGCAATATTTGCTTTATCTGTTCCAAAAACATCTTCTATAATCTCCGATGGTCTAAAAAATGTATCGTTTTCCAAACCCTTTGATGCACAGATCAATTTATGGTTCGGTTTTATATGAATTTTTAGTTTTTCAAGCTCGCTCCTCAAAAACTTAACAGGTACGCTAATCAGTATATTCCTGCAGTAAGAAACATCCTCAATTCTGTTTGTAAAATGCAAAAAATCGCTTAGTTGAATGTCGGGCAGATACTGTTTGTTTTCCTTATGCAGTTTGATATATTCGTACAATTCTTTATTTCTTATATAAAGTGCAACATTTAACCCGTTTTTGGAAAGCATATTTGCAAGTGCCGTTCCCCAACTTCCTGCACCCACAACGACAATATCATACATTTTTTTCATATATTACTTTTAAGCCAAACAGGGTCAAATGGGGCCTGTAGTAATCTATAACATCAAGATGTTTGTAAAACATCGCGCTGTCCCCCCCTGTTGCAACAACCTTGCAACTGACACCAATATCATTTTTTATTTTGTTAATCATGCCCTCAATCATAGACATATATCCATAAAATAGTCCAGACTGAATGCTTTGAACCGTTGTTTTTCCTATAACACTGCTTGGCGGCTGAATAGGGACCCTTGGCAGTTTTGCTGTCTTTTCGGATAGAGCATCTGCAGATATATGAATACCTGGAGATATAGCACCTCCAATATATTCACCTTTTTTGCTAATAACATCAAACGTTACGGCTGTTCCTGAATCTATAACAATCAAAGCATCCTTAAACTCTTCATATGCACCAACAGCATTCACAATCCTGTCTGCTCCAACCTCTTTAGGGTTGTCATATTTTATAGGCATTCCTGTCTTTATACCGGGACCAACCTCAAGCGCCTTTATATCAAAAACGGTCTGAACAGCCTTGTATATCTTTGGTGTTATCTGAGGAACAACAGAAGAAATTATAGCACCGTAGGGCTTATCTTTTATGGAATATAAATTAAACAGATTATAAAGATTTATGCAGTATTCATCCTGTGTAGTTTTTAGATTTGTGCTTAGTCTGAAACTCAAAAACCTATTCTTTAGAAAAACACCGACAACTATATTTGTATTTCCAATATCTACTGCAAGAAGCATTTCTATACCAATATTATTTTTGCTATTTTTTTCTTTCCGACCTTTACTATATGGCTTGAACCTTTATGTAATTTTAAAGACTCATCCTCAACTTTTGACGAATCCAAAGAGACGGCTTTAGATTTTATCATTCTCCTTGCCTCCGATGTGCTTTTTAGAAAACCAATATCCTTAAGAATCTGACAAATCCAGATACTATCAGAATCTGTTTTTAACCTGATTTCTTGTATGTCATCAGGAATATCTTTTTTCTTAAACATCTCTTCAAAATATTTCGCTGCAGAATCCGCAGCCTCTTTTGAATGAAATCTTTTGGTTATTTCATAGGCAAGCATCTCTTTTGCTTTTTTTGGATGGAGTTTGGAATTTTCAACATCACTTTTTCTTTGTTTAATCTCTTCAATGGAACAGTCACTCAAAAGTTCATAATACCGCCACATAAGTTCATCCGATATGGACATAAGTTTGCCGTACATATCGTTGGGCTTATCGGTTATACCGACATAATTACCCAACGATTTACTCATTTTATTCACACCATCTAAACCCTCAAGTATCGGCATCATAAGTACGCTCTGAGGTCTTTGACCGTCACGTTTTTGAAGCTCTCTTCCAACAAGCAAATTAAACTTTTGATCTGTACCGCCAAGCTCAACATCGGCTTTTAGCGCAACGGAATCATAACCCTGTATAAGCGGGTATAAAAATTCATGAATTGATATCGGCTTATTTGTATGAAATCTTTTTGAAAAATCATCTCTTTCAAGCATCCTTGCAACGGTCATATTTGCGGCCAGCTTAATCAAATCACTTGCAGAGAGTTTTGAGCACCATTGAGAATTATAAACAACATTTGTTTTTTCTTTATCAAGTATTTTAAAAATTTGATTCTTGTAGGTTTCTGCGTTTCTTTCGACCTCTTCTTTTGTTAAAGCTTTTCTTGTTTCGTTTTTTCCTGTAGGATCGCCTATCATCCCGGTAAAATCGCCTATCAGAAAATAAACCTCATGTCCCAAATCCTGAAACTGTTTCAGCTTTTGGATTAAAACCGTATGTCCAAGATGTAAATCCGGTGCAGTGGGGTCAAATCCGGCTTTTATTCTCAGAGGCTCACCGCTTTTTAAAGAATCCATTATCTTTTCCTTAAGCTCTTTTTCGTCTATAATTTCAGCAGAACCTCTTTTTATTACCTCCATTTGTTTTTGAGCTTCTTTTTCAATATCCATCACAAACTCCTTAACCACATCTTGAATATCCGCAATTTCTGCAAACCGCACAGCCTTCAACTATCTCAAGAGGTGAACCGCACTCTGGACACTCCTCACCTGTTACCTTGCCTACCTTGTCACCTTTTTTTGCATCACCGTTTTCAAAATGGTCCCTCAGTATCTGAGCAATGGCATCTGGAACGGACTTTATAAGTCTCCCATTGCTCCATATCGGCTGTGTACCTGTTATGCTTATAAGTGTATTGATTATATTTTTCACATCCACCCCGTTTTGAAGAGCAATGGAAATAAGTCTGCCTATGGCTTCAGATAGTGCAGATATATCACCGCCGCTTTTTCCTATATTGGCAAACACCTCTATAGGTTTATTCTCGGCTGTATTGACAGTAACATACAAAGTTCCTCGTGCTGTTTTTACCTTATCTGTAAAACCTTCAAGCGTCAAAGGCCTTACAAAACCGTTTACGATGTCTTTTTTATCCTTCTTAGGCGTCGTAACAAGCACTTGAACATCTCTTGAGCCGTCCCTATAAATTGTAATACCTTTTAAGCCCTTTTTGTAAGCATAATTGTATGCGTTTTTGACATCACTCAAGGTAGCTGAATTTACCATATTTATAGTTTTGGATACTGCATTGTCTGTATATTTTTGGAATGCTGCCTGTATATCTATGTGCGATTTATAGGATATATCCATAGCAGTAACAAACACATTCTTTATTTTTTCCGGAATTTCATCCAAACCTTTAAGGCTTCCTCTGTTTTCAATAATGCTTTCAGCGAGAATATCGGAGTATATATCCTTATCCTTTAATACATTAAACAGTCTTTCGTAGGTATACGGCAATCTCTTGCCGTCCAAAACCTGTTTATAATAAGCCAAAGAAAAAATCGGCTCTATACCGCTTGAAGCATCGGCTATCATAGAGATTGAACCTGTTGGTGCAATAGTTGTTGTTGTTGCATTTCTCATTGGAATATTATCTTTTGCATAGATGCTGTGTTCATAATTCGGGAAATTACCCCTTTCTTTTGCAAGCTCACTTGATGCTTTTTTTGAAGCATTCTGAATAAAAGACATAACATCTTCTGCGGTTTTTACAGCATTTTCAGAATCATAAGGAATTCCTAAATCTACCAACAAATCGGCAAAACCCATAACACCAAGTCCGATTTTTCTATTCTTCTTTGTATTATCCTCAATGGCTTTTATAGGATATTTATTCATATCTATAACATTATCCAAAAAATGAACGGCAACAGATACAACATGCTCAAGTTCATCATAATCTATCTTTTTGTCTTTTACGAATTTAGCAAGATTGATGGAACCCAAGTTGCATGATTCATAAGGTAAAAGCGGCTGCTCACCGCAAGGATTTGTAGATTCTATTTCTCCAACATCTTTGCTTAGAGGATGCAGCTTATTTATTCTGTCAATAAAAACAATACCAGGCTCTCCGTTTTTGTGTGCCCCTTTTGCTATCTCATCCCATACAAAACTTGCCTTAAGCGTTCCTACTATATCTCTGTTTCTTGGATTGATAAGCTCATATTCATCGTCATTTTCCAATGCATCCAAAAAACGCTCCGTAACGGCAACAGATATATTGAAATTATTAATCTCATTATCACGCTCTTTACAGTGAATAAAATCAAGGATATCCGGATGGTCTATTCTCAAAATACCCATATTGGCACCGCGCCTGACACCACCCTGTTTTATAGCCTCTGTTGCGCAGTCAAAAACCTTCATAAAGGATATAGGACCACTTGAAATGCCCATTGTCGAACTTACTATATCATTCTTTGGTCTGAGTCTTGAAAACGAAAATCCGGTCCCTCCACCGGATTTGTGTATCAAAGCGGTCGATTTTACAGCATCAAAAATACTCTCCATTGAATCTTCAACAGGCAGAACAAAACAGGCAGATAACTGTCCCAAAGGTCTTGCAGCATTAACCAATGTTGGTGTGTTGGGTAAAAACTTCAACTCAGACATTACATGTTCAAAATCCTCTTGGGTTTTTTCAATCTTTTTTTTATCCCGTTCGTAATTTTTATCCGCCATGGCTATAAAGCCTGCTACTCTTGATATCAAATCTTCGGGTGTTTCTATAATCTCTCCGTTTGCGTCCTTCTGCAGATATCTACTTTTTAAAACAACAAGCGCATTATCCGATAACTTCACATCTACCCCCTAAAATTCAGACAAAAAAGCGTCTTTAATGGTAAAAGACATATAGTTATTATTCATTCCCGCAGTAAATATAACATCATAAACATAACCTATCTTAAGGTCAATCCCGGAATCAAAGGCAACCATCCATATATTCACATCTCCATCGGCTATAAGATATTTTGGATACCTGTTCAATATAAGAGTTCTTTCTTTTATCAAAACATGCCTCACAAGAAACAGAGGCTCTTCGTTTGATGGACCATACGGTTCAAGTTTGGACAGCTCCTCCAAAAAATCCCTATCAAAAATACTCAAAGATGTTTCACAATCTATATCATAGTTGCCTATGGACTCCTGATATCCATATCTATCCTCTACAATTCTATTTAGTTTTTCTCTAAACATATCTATAAATTCATTTTTTATTGTTATTCCTACAGCCATTTTATGCCCACCGAAACGTTCAAGCATATCGTTAAGCTGCGATACTGAATCAAATAGGTCAATATTAGAAGCACTTCTTCCGCTCCCTACACTCAAACCATCCATCTCGCTAATAATTATCGTGGGCTTTGAATATTTATACGATATGGAACTTGCAGCTATTCCTATAACCCCTCTATGCCACCCTTTTTTTGATGCAACAATAACAGAATCGCTTACACTTTCCACATTTTTTTCTATCTCTGCAACAATCTGGGTTTGCAGCCTTCTTCTTTCTCTGTTTATCTCATCAAGCCTGCTTGCTATCCCTTCTGCTTCCTCTTTATCATCTTTCATAAACATATCAACGGCAATAGAAGCATCATAAAGCCTTCCTGCGGCATTTATCCTTGGAGCAATAGAAAACCCGACATTTCTCGATGTTAAATTACCGTTTATGCCTGATACCTTTTTTAAAGACTCTAATCCAACACAGGATTCATGGTTACCCGAAAGTCCGAATTTAACACAAATTCTGTTTTCATCCAAAAGGGGCACTATATCCGCCAATGTACCTAAGGCAACGAGGTCCAAATATTTTTTTAAGTTCGGTTGATTTTGAGAGCTGAAAAAATTCATATTCCTAAGCTTATTCCTTAGTGCCATCACAAGATTAAAAGCAACACCAACACCAGATAACTCTCTAAACGGAAATTTGGAATCCTTCCTTTTCGGGTTTATTACTGCATATGCATTTGGTAGTTTATCTTGCGGTTCATGATGGTCTGTAACAATAATATCCATACCAACATTTCTCGCAAACTCAACTTCGTCCAGGCTGGTTATACCGTTATCAACCGTAACAATCAAACCGGCTTTGTAGTCTATGGCTTTCTTTATCGCATCAAGGCTTAAGCCGTATCCGTCGTCACGCTTCGGTATATAAAAAAAAGCCTCAACACCGATTTCCCTAAAAAACTTCAACAAAAGACTCGTGGATGTTACACCATCTGTATCATAATCACCCACAACAAATATTTTCTCGTGTTTGGATATAGCCCTAATGATTCTATCAACGGCAATATCCATATCTTTAAGTAAAAACGGATTATATAGGTTCGAAAGTGAAGGGAAAAGAAAATTTCTTATATCTTCTTCGGAAATAATATTTCTATTTTCAAGTATTGTTTTTGTGACTTCTCTAAGCTGTATATCTCCAACATAAACAACTCTGTTTTCAGAACATTTTTTTCTTATGTTGAGTTTTTTTTTATCTCCTTTTATGCTAATCAATAAATCGTCCATTACATATTCTTTTCAAAATAATCTATGAGTATATCCCTATGATCAAAAACAATATTTTCAGGCATGCTATCTTTATCAAAAAGACCAATTTCCAAAGCATCATCACCTGCTTTGGGAATACCTTGAGATACTGCAACAAATACTGTGCTTATAGTATGAATCCTTGGGTCTCTGTCCGGATTTGAGTAAACACCAAGCAATCCTTTTATGGATATATTAAGATTTGTCTCTTCCTTTGCCTCCCGTTTTGCAGCATCCTCTACAGATTCACCAAAATCTACAAATCCACCCGGAATAGCCCATCCGTAAGGCTCATTCTTTCTTCTTACAAGAACAACCTTACCTTCCATTTCGATAATAATATCAACTGTCGGCACGGGATTTTTATAAATTTTTACAGGATATGAGCATCTTGGACACTTTATGGTATTATCATGTTTAATTTCAAGCTCTTTTTCTATTTCTTTTATAACTTCAGACACATTATCACTTGCTGTTCCACCGTAACTCTGCCTTGAATTAACAGCACTTCTGTAATCGAGAATATCAAAAACATCTTTATCTATCATATCGGAGAATTGTTTAAGCTCATCCAATGTAAGCTCATCCAATCTTTTATCTTTTGATTCTGCATAGGCAACAATATTTCCTACAACCTTGTGAGCCTCCCTAAACGGCATACCCTTTTTTGCAAGGTAATCAGCCAAATCGGTAGCTGTTATAAAACCCTCTTCGAGGGCATTTTCCAAATTGTCTTTTTTAGGTCTTATACCCGGCAGAAATTTTATCATTATATCCAAAACATCAATTGCTGTATCCACAGAATCAAAAACAGACTCCTTATCTTCCTGCATATCTCTGTTGTATGTTAACGGCAAAGATTTCATAAGTGTGAGCATTTGAACAAGATTTCCGTATGTTCTTGCTGTTTTTCCTCTTAAAAGCTCCATTGCATCGGGGTTTTTCTTCTGCGGCATAATGCTTGAGCCCGTACAGAAATCATCAGGCAAATCAATAAAATCAAACTCCGATGTGGAAAAATAGACCATCTCCTCTGCAAATCTCGATGTATGCATAGTTAGAATCGCAACATCATTCAGAAATTCTACGGCAAAATCCCTATCAGAGACAGCATCCATTGAATTTCTTGACATTTTGGAAAACTTCAGCTGTTCTGCAACAAAACGCCTGTCTATAGGAAAACTCGTCCCAGCCAAAGCACCGCTTCCAAGCGGCAGAACATCTATGCGCTTCAATGTATCCAAAAACCTGTCTCTGTCTCTTTTGAATTTTTCGTAGTATGCCAAAATGTAATGGGAAAATAATACAGGCTGCGCATGCTGCATATGGGTAAAACCGGGCATTACAACATCCATATTATCCTCGGCAAGCTTTAGTGTTTCTTTTAAAAGTACATTAAGCCTGTCAACAATCTCCAAAGAAGCATCCCTAAGCATTAAACGTATATCCAAAGCAATCTGGTCATTTCTGCTTCTTGCCGTGTGCAGTTTACCTCCCGGCTTTCCAACAAGCTCAATTAGTTTACGCTCTATGTTCATGTGAATATCTTCATCTTCTATTCTAAATTCAAACTTACCATTATCTATAAGATTTTCTATCTTTTTTAGACCATCTACAATGGACACTAAATCCTCTTTTGCAATAATACCCTGTTTTTCAAGCATTTTTGCATGTGCAACAGAACCTGCTATATCGTATTTATAGAGCCTTTTATCGTAACTTATGGATTCTGAGAATCTCTCCATCAAATTATCTGTAGGCTTAGAGAACCGCCCGCCCCAAAGTTTTTCACTCATCGTCTATCCTTATTAGCAATGTTTTGTCTTTTATTATATCAAGTTTATGTATTTCATGTAGTGCATTCTGGATATTTTTCTCTTTTGCCTTGTGTGTAAGAACAATAAGAGGAACCCAGTCTTCACCTTTGTTGAGCTGAATGACACTTTTAATGCTTATATTATTGTTGCCGAGAATACCGGATATTTTTGACAAAACACCCACACTGTCGTCAACACTGAATCTTATGTAGTAATCCATTTCAAGTTCATTTATATCTATTATATTTCTTTTTCTGACATAGTTAAAAGGAAATGACATAAGAGGAATTCTAAGCGGTGATGAATGTCTTATATTTCTTGCAATATCCATAACATCGGCAACAACAGCACTTGCTGTCGGAAGACTGCCTGCACCTTTCCCTACATAAACCGTATCGTCAGCCATGTCACATTTAACCTTTATAGCATTATACTCACCCTCTATACTTGCAAGAGCATCGTCTTTTTTTACCATTGTGGGGTGAACCCTAACATCAATTTTGTCATCTATGAGCCTTGCAATACCAAGCAGTTTAATTTTATAGCCAAACTCCGATGCATATTTTATATCCAGAAGTGAAATATCCCTTACACCCTCTGTGAATACATCTTTTTCTGTAATGTTATCTCCGAAAGAAATAGAACTTGATATTGCCATTTTATGGGCTGAGTCAATGCCATCAACATCAAATGTAGGATCGGCTTCTGCAAACCCTTTCTCTTGAGCATCCTTTAAGACATCGTTAAAGCCTGCCTGTTTTCTTTCCATTTCTGTTAAAATATAGTTACATGTGCCGTTTACTATCGCTTTTATGCATTGAATATTGTTGGCAGACAAAGACTCTTTTATGGCTTTTATGATAGGAATTCCACCCGCAACAGCAGCCTCGTATCCTACATCGACTTTATTTTCAAAAGCTCTTGAAAATATTTCATAACCGTGACGCGCAAGTAGTGCTTTGTTTGCTGTTACAACACTTTTTTTATTGGATATTGCATCAAGCATAAAATTTTTTGCAAAATCGTATCCACCTACAAGCTCAATGACTATATCGATATCATCATCAAATAATTCCTCATAAGAGTCAACCATTATGCCATCAACAAGATGCTTTACATCATCATGAACAATTTTTGAGCAAACTTTTTTTAACTTAAGTTCAAAACCAAGTCTTTTTTTAATTATCTCGGCGTTGTCGTTTAGTATTTTGACAACACCGCTTCCGACTGTCCCTACACCCAATAAACCTATATTTACCTGTTTCATAACGACCTTCCACTCCTTAAAAAGTTAAGGATAATAATATAATGAAGGTCGTCTTATGTCAACATAACTTTATCTTAGATTTTTACCCATAATTTGAGCCATCTTTTTCAAGTCCTCGACAAGTTCACAGTATTCCGAAACATTCAACTGCTGGGCGGCATCAGATACTGCAATTTCAGGTTTATAATGAACCTCCACAAGAAGTCCGTCTGCTCCAGCTGCTACAGCGGCTTTTGAAAGAGCAGGAACATAATCCCTCTTACCAGCTGCATGGGACGGATCTATCAAAACAGGCAGATGAGTCTCTTTCTTTAAAACAGGTACTGCGGAAATATCAAGCGTGCTCCTTGTTGCAGTTTCGAATGTTCTAATGCCCCTTTCACATAGAATAACATCCGCATTGCCTTCACTCATTACATATTCGGCACTCATAAGAAATTCCTGAATGGTTGTAGACATACCTCTTTTAAGTAAAACCGGCTTGTCTGTCTGGCCTACAAGTTTCAATAAAGAGAAATTTTGAACATTTCTTGCACCTATCTGCAGAACATCGGCATATCTTAAAACAACATCCAAATCTTTCGGGTTCATAACCTCTGTAACTATAGGCATACCTGTAGCATCCGATGCCTCTTTGAGAAGTTTTAAACCTTCTTCCCCCATTCCTTGAAATGTATACGGAGATGTTCTCGGTTTGAATGCACCGCCTCTAAGCATATGGGCAGAACATTTTTTTATACCCAAAGCAGTTTCCATCATCTGCTCTTGGCTTTCTACCGAACACGGGCCTGCTATTATTGTAAAATTATCACCGCCGACTTCAACACCTTTGACCTTAACTACAGTATTTTCTCTCCTATTCTCCCTTGAGGCAAGTTTGTAGGGTTTTGTCACGGGATAAACCCTGTCAACACTTTTATCTATAGATAATGTGGCTAAAGGATCAAGACTCAATTTATCTTTATCAAGATTACCCACAACACCTATAACCGTTCTCTCACTTCCCCTGGAAATATGAGCGGTCAGCCCCATTGACTCGATACGGCTCTTTACCCTTGCAATATCCTCGTCTTTTAAACTCTTTTTCATTACAACAATCATCTTCTATACCTCCAAACTCAATTTTTAGCTAAAAAAAAAGCCGTTTGGGTAAGCTTTTTTAGGCCTACCCAAACGGCTTTAAAAATTAAAAGCACATTAACTGTCAGGTAGACCGCTCCTGATAAAACCAAAAGTAATATGCATAAAAGCTATAGGAAAAAACTCTACCAGACAGATTACCATTCTTCATAATGCTAGAGCTTATATCAAACAAAGAAAGAAAAAGCAAGAAAAAAATAAACCGTTACACCAGATATGTCCCAACATATTTACCACCTAAAGCAATAGAGGTAATATCTATGTCTGAGAATGAGAGTGAGAATGAAAAAGAGAGTGGAGGTGACAGCATGGATG